>NZ_JAXCIS010000176.1:0-141978 GCF_034044025.1 Pseudomonas sp. SED1 | reverse complement strand
TATTTACAGCTCGGGACTGTCGCTTAACTGACTGGCATTAGGGCGAGCTCCCACCATAAGGGCGCTAGGTGGCTTATCATTAGCCACCTACCGACGCCCACCCAAGGTTCTCCCCGGCATGCTGGCTATCTTCCTACAAACCCTGAACATCACCGCGCCGGTGTTTGCCATGCTGTTCCTGGGCGTCCTGCTCAAGCGCATCAACTGGATCAACGACAATTTTATCCACACCGCCTCGTCTCTGGTGTTCAACGTCACCATGCCGGCGTTGCTGTTCCTCGGGATTCTCCACGCCGACCTGCATTCGGCCCTCAAGCCCGGCCTGCTGATCTATTTCGCCGTCGCCACACTGTTGAGCTTCGCCCTGGCCTGGGGCTGGGCGATCTTTCGTTGCCCGCGTGTAGACCGTGGTATTTACGCCCAAGGCGCATTTCGCGGTAACAACGGCGTGATCGGCCTGGCCCTGGCGGCCAGCATGTACGGCGACTACGGGATTTCCCTTGGCGCGGTGCTCGCGGCGCTGGTGATCCTGTTCTACAACACCCTGTCGACCATCGTGCTGGCGGTGTACAGCCCGGTGATCAAGTCCGACCCGTGGAGCATCTTCAAGAGTGTGCTGGCCAACCCGCTGATCATCAGTGTGATCGTGGCGGCGCCCTTCGCGTATTTCCAGATTGGCCTGCCTGGCTGGCTGGAATCTTCCGGGCAATATTTGGCGGACATGACCTTGCCATTGGCGTTGATCTGCATCGGCGGCACGTTGTCGCTGGCGGCACTGCGCAAAAGCGGTGACATGGCCCTGAGTGCCAGCCTGATGAAGATGATCTGGCTGCCGGTGCTCGCTACCTTTGGCGCGTGGCTGCTGGGGTTCCGTGGGCCGGAGCTGGGGATTCTGTTCCTGTACTTCGGTGCGCCCACGGCAGCGGCCAGTTTTGTCATGGCGCGTGCGGCGGAGGGCAATCATGAGCTGGCGGCCGCGATTATCGTGATCACCACCTTGATGGCGGCGGTGACCACGAATATCGGGATTTTCGTGTTGCAGGCGGGCGGCTGGATCTAGGCGTCGTTCTGGTAACTGTCGATCACTTCCTGAGCGGCGCGGAAAGCGTCAATCGCCGCCGGCACGCCGGCATACACCGCACAATGCAGCAGCGCCTCGCGAATCTCCTCCACGGTGCAACCGTTGTTCAGCGCGCCGCGCACGTGGCCCTTGAGCTCTTGCGGGCACTTCAGCGCGGTCAGCGCGGCGAGGGTGATCAGGCTGCGGGTTTTCAGCGGCAAGCCTTCGCGGTTCCACACGCTGCCCCAGGCATGCTCGTTGACGAAGTCCTGCAGCGGCTGGCTGAACTCGGTGGCATTGCCCAGCGCCCGATCGACAAACACATCACCCATCACCTGACGGCGCATTTCAACGCCGGGCTTTTTCTGTTCGGTCATTGCGATTCCCTCTTGTGTTGGCGGCGCCAGGCTCGCAGCGAGGTGAACAACAGGAAAGCCACCAGCGCTGGCAGGACGTAATACAGCATCAGTTGTTCAAGCTTGTTGGCCAGCGGCATGCCGAAGGTGAACGACACCACATGCAGCCCGTACACCAGGTACAGGCCCAGGAACACCAGCCCTTCCGCCCGAGTGACGCGGTAGCCCGAATAAAACACCGGCAGGCACAGTGCGATCACGCCAAGCATCACCGGCAAGTCGAAATCCAGGGCGTTGGGCGACACTGACAGCGGCGAGGGCGCCACCAGGGCAGTAAAACCCAGCACCCCAAGCAGGTTGAACAGATTGCTGCCGATCACGTTGCCCACGGCAATTTCCCGCTGGCCGCGCAGGGCGGCGATCAACGAGGTGGCCAGGCAGGGCAGGGAAGTGCCGACGCCAATCAGCGTCAGGCCGATGATGCGCTCCGACAGCCCGAGGTCAGAGGCCACGTCCACTGCAGCGCCCAGGACCAGATGCCCGGCGAGTACCAGGATCAACAGCCCGCCGATCATCAGCAGCACGCTGCTCAGCCACGGCGCTTGCACCACGGTGTCCCGGGTGCGGGGGCGGCGGGAATGGCGGGTCTGGTAGAGCAACACGCTGAGGTAGGCAATCAGGGCCACCAACAGCAACAGGCCATCAACCGGCGTCAGCTCTTCATTGGCGGCGAGCACAAACACCAGCAGGCTGGCGAGGATCATCATCGGGATGTCCAGGCGCACCAGTTGCCGCGAAACCCGCAGCGGAATGATCAGGGCTGCCAGGCCAAGGGTCACGAGGGTATTGAAGATACTGCTGCCGATCACACTGCCGACGGCGATGTCGGTGTTGTCCGCCAGGGTGGCTTGCAAACTGATCGCCATCTGTGGCGCGCTGCTGCCGAAGGCGACGATGCTCAGGCCGATGATCAGTGGGCGCACCTTGAGGCTGGCCGCCAGGCGCACGGCGGCGCGCACCAATACTTCGGCTCCGAAGATCAACAGCAGCAGGCCGCTGATCAGTTCGATCACGCTAAAGGGCGAGAGGGCGGTTAATGCGGAAATGGCCAGGGCTCCGTCGGTCAGTTGCTGAGGGCTTGCACGCGAACACGTGCGGTGCCGCTGCTTATCATACCCAGCTGTGCGGCGGCTTTGCGTGAAAGGTCGATCAGACGTCCACGGGTGTGCGGGCCGCGATCGTTGATGCGGACAACGACGCTTCTGTTGTTGTCGAGGTTGGTGACCCTCACTTGCGTGCCGAAGGGCAGGCGACGATGGGCGGCGGTCAAGGCATTCTGGTTGAACGGTTCACCGCTGGCAGTACGGTTGCCGTGGTGTTTGGCGCCGTAGTAGGAAGCGGTGCCGGTTTCGTCGTAGCCGTTGGGGTCGATGAGGCCGCTGGCGCAGCCGGCGAGCAGAGAGAACAGGGCCAACAGGCCGAGTAGACGCTTCATTCAAGGTGTCCCCGATGATCGTTCCCACGCTCTGCGTGGGAATGCAGCCGATGACGCTCCGCGTCACAAAAGCGGACGCAGAGCGTCCTGTGAGGCGTTCCCACGCGGAGCGTGGGAACGATCATTGGATCAGCCTTCGAGTTTGCTTTTCAGCAGTTCGTTGACCTGTTGCGGGTTGGCCTTGCCTTTGGAGGCTTTCATCGCCTGGCCGACAAAGAAGCCGAACATCTTGCCGCGCTTGGCTTCATCCGCCGCACGGTATTGTTCAACCTGCTCGGCGTTGGCCGCCAGCATCTCGTCGAGCACTGCCGAAATCGCGCCGCTGTCGGTGACTTGCTTCAGGCCGCGCTTTTCGATGATCTCGTCAGCGTTGCCTTCGCCTGCGGCCATGGCTTCAAACACGGTCTTGGCGATTTTGCCGGAGATGGTGGTGTCCTTGATCCGCAGCAACATGCCGCCCAATTGCTCGGCCGATACCGGTGCCTCGTCGATTTCCAGGCCCTGTTTGTTCAACAGGCTGCCCAGCTCAACCATCACCCAGTTGGCCGCCAGTTTGGCGTCGCCGGCGATGCTCACGACTTTTTCGAAGTAGTTGGCTTGCTCGCGGCTCGACGCCAGCACGCTTGCGTCGTACACCGAAAGACCGAACTGCTCCTGGAAACGCTCGCGTTTTTGCGGCGGCAGTTCCGGCAGCGTGGCGCGTACGTCAGCCAGGAACGAGTCCTCGATGACGACCGGCAACAGGTCCGGATCGGGGAAGTAACGGTAGTCGTTGGCTTCCTCCTTGCTGCGCATGGCGCGGGTTTCGTCTTTGTTCGGGTCGTACAGGCGGGTCTGCTGGATCACCTTGCCGCCGTCTTCGATCAGTTCGATCTGGCGACGCACTTCGGTGTTGATCGCCTTCTCGATGAAACGGAACGAGTTGACGTTCTTGATCTCGCAGCGGGTGCCGTACTCGACCTGGCCTTTTGGCCGCACCGACACGTTGCAGTCGCAACGCAGCGAGCCTTCGGCCATGTTGCCGTCGCAGATGCCGAGGTAGCGCACCAGCGCGTGGATCGTCTTGACGTAGGCCACGGCTTCCTTGGCACTGCGCATGTCCGGCTCGGAAACGATCTCCAGCAGCGGAGTACCGGCGCGGTTCAGGTCGATGCCGGTGGCGCCGTTGAATTCTTCATGCAGGCTCTTGCCGGCATCTTCTTCCAGGTGCGCACGGGTCACGCCGACACGTTTGATAGTGCCGTCTTCCAGCGGGATGTCCAAGTAGCCCTTGCCAACGATCGGCAATTCCATCTGGCTGATCTGGTAGCCCTTGGGCAGGTCCGGGTAGAAGTAGTTCTTGCGGGCAAACACGTTGTGCTGGCCGATCTCGGCGTCAATCGCGAGGCCGAACATCACCGCCATGCGCACCGCTTCCTGGTTCAGCACCGGCAGTACGCCGGGCATGCCCAGGTCTACGAGGCTGGCCTGGGTGTTGGGCTCGGAGCCGAACGTGGTGGCGCTACCGGAGAAAATCTTCGATTGGGTGGCGAGCTGGGTATGAATCTCCAGCCCGATCACGACTTCCCATTGCATAGTGTTCTCCTCAGAAGCCGGTAGGGGTGCGAGTGTGCCAGTCAGTGTTCAACTGGTACTGGTGCGCCACATTGAGCAGGCGGCCTTCCTGGAAATACGGGGCGAGCAGTTGCACGCCCACCGGCAAACCGTCGACAAAGCCAGCAGGCATGGACAAGCCCGGCAGACCGGCGAGGTTGGCGGTGATGGTGTACAGGTCTTCCAGGTACTCGGCGATCGGGTCGCCGGTCTTGGCACCGATCTTCCAGGCCGGGTTCGGCGTGGTTGGGCCGAGGATCACGTCGACTTCATTAAAGGCTGCCATGAAGTCGTTCTTGATCAGGCGACGGATCTTTTGCGCCTTGAGGTAGTACGCGTCGTAGTAACCGGCCGACAGGGCGTAGGCACCGACCATGATCCGGCGTTGTACTTCCACGCCGAAACCTTCGCCACGGGAGCGCTTATAAAGGTCGGTGAGGTCTTTCGGGTTTTCGCAGCGGTAGCCGAAACGCACGCCGTCGAACCGCGACAGGTTGGAGGACGCTTCTGCCGGGGCGATCACGTAGTAGGCCGGAATCGCGTGCTGGTTGTTTGGCAGGCTGATTTCCTTGATCACGGCGCCGAGCTTTTCCAGCTCCTTGACGCTGTTGTGCACCAGTTCGGCGATGCGCGGGTCGAGGCCGGCGCTGAAGTACTCTTTCGGCACGCCGATGCGCAGGCCTTTGATCGAGGTATTCAGGCTGGCGCTGTAGTCCGGCACGGGTTCATCGATGCTGGTGGAATCCTGCGTATCGAAGCCTGCCATGCCTTGTAACAAAATTGCGCAGTCTTCAGCGGTGCGAGCCAGAGGGCCGCCCTGGTCGAGACTGGAAGCGTAGGCAATCATGCCCCAGCGGGAAACGCGACCGTAGGTCGGTTTCAAACCGGTGAGGTTGGTGAACGCGGCCGGTTGGCGGATCGAACCACCGGTGTCGGTGGCCGTGGCGGCAGGTAACAGACGAGCGGCAACCGCTGCTGCCGAACCACCGGACGAACCGCCTGGCACGTGCTCAAGGTTCCACGGGTTTTTCACCGCGCCGTAGTGGCTCGACTCGTTGGCCGAGCCCATGGCGAATTCGTCCATGTTGGTCTTGCCCAGGGTCACAGCCCCGGCAGCAGCCAGCTTGGCAACCACGGTGGCGTCGTAGGGCGCCTTGAAATTGTCGAGCATCTTCGAGCCGCAGCTGGTGCGAATGCCCTGGGTGCAGAACAGGTCTTTGTGGGCAATCGGCGCACCCAACAGGGCGCCGTTCTCACCGTTGGCGCGACGTGCGTCGGCGGCCTTGGCCTGGCTCAGGGCCAGCTCTTCGGTGATGCTGATGAAGCTGTTGACCTTGGGGTCCAGCTCGGCGATACGCGCCAGCAGGGTCTTGGTCAGCTCTTCGGAAGAAAACTTTTTGTCGGCGAGACCGCGGGCGATCTCGGCCAGAGTCAATTGATGCATTGCAGGCTCTTTCCCTTTAGTCGATGACTTTCGGAACCAGGTACAGGCCGTTTTCGACCGCTGGCGCGATGGACTGGTAGGCCTCGCGATTATTGCGCTCGGTCACGACGTCGGCGCGCAGGCGCTGGCTGGCTTCCAGCGGGTGAGCCAGGGGCTCGATGCCGTCGGTATTCACGGCTTGCATTTGGTCGACCAGCCCGAGAATGCTGTTCAGGGCTGCGGTGGTCTGTGGAAGATCGGCTTCATTGAGGCCCAGGCAGGCCAAATGAGCGATTTTTTCCACGTCGGAGCGTTCAAGCGCCATGGGATTCTCCAGTGGAAAACAGAACGGAAGCTATCCGTGTGTTAGATTGTAGGAACACTACCGCATTTCTACGGTCATATGGCCGCGATTGTGGGGGTTGGTGCACAGAAAGTCGGCCAATTTAGCACATTGGCGCCTTGCCCAAAATCCCTGTCGTTGTTAGAGTTTGCCGCACTTTTTTACCCACGCGTTGCCTAGGGTCCCTTTCCCATGTTCAAGAAACTGCGTGGCATGTTTTCCAGCGATCTTTCCATCGACCTGGGCACTGCCAACACCCTTATTTACGTGCGCGAGCGCGGTATCGTCCTGAATGAGCCATCGGTTGTGGCCATTCGGACCCATGGTAATCAGAAAAGTGTCGTTGCCGTGGGCACCGAGGCCAAGCGCATGCTTGGCCGAACACCGGGCAACATCGCTGCCATTCGTCCGATGAAGGATGGCGTGATTGCCGACTTCAGCGTCTGCGAGAAGATGCTGCAGTACTTTATCAACAAGGTTCACGAAAACAGCTTTCTGCAGCCCAGCCCTCGTGTGCTGATCTGCGTTCCGTGCAAGTCCACCCAGGTGGAGCGTCGTGCCATCCGTGAATCGGCCCTTGGCGCCGGTGCCCGTGAAGTGTTCCTGATCGAAGAGCCAATGGCGGCTGCGATCGGTGCCGGCCTGCCGGTTGAAGAAGCGCGCGGTTCGATGGTGGTGGATATCGGTGGTGGTACCACTGAAATCGCCCTGATTTCCCTCAATGGTGTGGTGTATGCCGAATCCGTACGGGTTGGCGGCGACCGCTTCGACGAAGCGATCATCACCTACGTGCGTCGTAACTACGGCAGCCTGATCGGCGAATCCACCGCCGAGCGCATCAAGCAGGAAATCGGTACCGCTTACCCGGGCGGCGAAGTTCGCGAAGTTGATGTTCGCGGTCGCAACCTGGCCGAAGGCGTTCCACGTGCCTTCACCCTGAACTCCAATGAAGTGCTGGAAGCTCTGCAAGAGTCCCTGGCCACCATCGTTCAGGCTGTGAAGAGCGCCCTGGAGCAATCGCCTCCGGAACTGGCTTCCGATATCGCCGAGCGTGGCCTGGTACTGACCGGTGGTGGCGCCTTGCTGCGCGACCTCGACAAGTTGCTGGCCCAGGAAACCGGTCTGCCAGTGATCGTCGCTGAAGACCCGCTGACCTGCGTCGCCCGTGGCGGTGGCCGTGCACTGGAAATGATGGATAAACACACCATGGACCTGCTCTCCAGCGAATAAGCGTTTGCTGGGTTGCCCATGTTTCGCTCACAGGCAGCACTTTGCAGTGCTGCCTGTTGGCGTTTATCTTCTTCAATCTGCATCCAGGCCGGTTTGATGCCGTATGAATAAAGAAAACATTTGCCTGGGAGGAGCGGCTTATTAAACCGCTTTTTTCCAAAGGCCCCTCATTGGGCGTGCGCCTGTTGGTGCTGGTCGTGCTATCGGTTGCGCTGATGGTGGTCGATGCCCGCTTCACACTGCTCAAGCCAGTGCGTAGCCAGATGTCGCTGGTCCTGATGCAGACTTACTGGATCACCGACCTGCCGCAGCGTCTCTATCAGGGTGTGGCCAGTCAATTTGGCAGCCGTACCGAACTGGTGGCCGAGAACGAAAAACTCAAGACCGAAAACCTGCTGTTGCAGGGGCGCATGCAAAAGCTGGCGGCCCTCACCGAGCAGAACGTTCGGCTGCGCGAGTTGCTCAATTCCTCCGCGCTGGTCAACGAGAAGGTCGAAGTGGCCGAGTTGATCGGCATGGACCCGAACCCCTTCACCCATCGCATCATCATCAACAAGGGTGAGCGCGACGGCGTGGTCCTTGGCCAGCCGGTGCTCGATGCCCGTGGCTTGATGGGCCAGGTGGTGGAGTTGATGCCATACACCTCCCGCGTCCTGTTGCTGACCGACACCACCCACAGCATTCCGGTGCAAGTTAACCGCAACGGCCTGCGGGCGATTGCCAGCGGTACGGGTAACCCGGAACGCCTGGAGCTGCGTCACGTGGCAGACACCGCCGACATCAAGGAAGGCGACCTGTTGGTGAGTTCCGGCCTGGGTCAGCGTTTCCCTGCGGGCTATCCGGTAGCGACGGTCAAGGAAGTGATCCACGATTCCGGCCAGCCGTTCGCTATCGTGCGTGCCGTGCCGACGGCTGCATTGAACCGCAGCCGTTACCTGTTGCTGGTGTTCAGCGACACCCGCACCCCGGAAGAGCGCGCCAACGAAGCCGCTCAGGCCCAGGAAGCGGAAGACAAGCAAAACGGCACGGCGCCGATCATTCCTGCGACGGTGCCAAAGCCGGCTGCACCCGCCGCCCCGGCAGTGGTTCCGGCAGCCCCGGCAACCCCGGTCGCGACTCCGGTCAAGCCTGTGGCCCATAGCGCACGCCCAGCCAAGCCTGCGGCTGCAACACCTGCCGCTGCCAAACCGCCCGCCGCCACCAAACCACCGGCTGCGGCCCCGGCAACCACTCGGCAGAGGGAAGAATAATGGCCGGTACTCATTCGCGTAACGGCTGGATTGTCTGGCTGACCTTTGCCATCGGCTTGCTGCTCAGCGTTTCGCCGCTGCCGCAATTCATGGAAATCCTGCGTCCGTTGTGGCTCGCCTTGTTGCTGGCGTTCTGGGCCCTGGCGCTGCCGCACAAGGTCGGGATGGTCACGGCCATGTGCCTGGGGCTGATGGAAGATGTGCTGTACGGCACTTTGCTCGGCCAGAACGCGCTGATCCTGACCCTGATTACCTTCCTCGTGCTGTCATTGCAGCAGCGGCTGCGCATGTTCCCGATGTGGCAGCAATGCCTGGTGATTCTGGTGATCTTCGGCCTGGCGCAGTTGGTACAGCTGTGGCTCAGTGCCTTGACCGGCAACCGCCAGCCGACCCTGGCGCTCGTATTGCCGGCGCTGGTCAGTGCGCTGTTGTGGCCCTGGATCAGTTTTGGCCTGCGTGGGTTGCGTCGTCGCTACAAAATCAATTGAATGGATCGCGAGGCTCTGCCTGGTTATCGAACCCTACAGGGAGAGTCTGCATGAATTCGCTTTACCTGGCCTCGGGCTCCCCGAGGCGACGTGAATTGCTGACACAGATCGGCGTGCCGTTCACCGTCGTCAGCGCCGCCATTGATGAAACTCCCCTCACACATGAATCGCCCGCGTCCTACGTAGAACGCTTGGCGCGCGGCAAGGCTGCGGCCGGCCGCGCGGCCCTGTCTGATGCCACTGGCGCCTGCGTGCTTGGGGCTGATACGGCGGTAATCCTCGACGGCCAAATCCTCGGCAAACCCCTGGACCAAGCCGATGCCCTGGCCATGTTGCTGGCCCTGTCTGATCGTGAACATGAAGTTTTGACTGCCATCGCCCTGATTGACGGCCAGCGTTGCGAAACGCAACTGGTCAGCAGTCGTGTGCGGTTTCGCAAAATTTCAGCGGATGAAGCCACCACTTATTGGCACAGCGGCGAACCCCAGGACAAAGCGGGCGGCTATGCTATCCAGGGCTTGGCGGCGGTGTTCGTCGCCGGGCTCAATGGCAGCTACTCCGCCGTTGTTGGCCTGCCTGTCTGCGAAACCGCAGAACTGCTGGGCCAATTCGGCATACCCTGTTGGCAAAACCTTACCGTGCGCTAAACGCCGTATTCCAGCGCCAAGCCTTAAGCGATCGGTCACTATTGTGAAAACGCCTGAACGAGACCCAGCCATGAGTGAAGAGATTCTGATCAATATCACGCCGATGGAATCGCGCGTGGCGGTGGTAGAGAACGGTGTTCTGCAAGAAGTGCACGTCGAGCGCACCCAAAAGCGCGGGATCGTCGGCAATATCTATAAAGGCAAGGTCGTGCGTGTGTTGCCGGGGATGCAGGCGGCTTTCGTTGACATCGGCCTGGACCGTGCCGCGTTTATCCACGCTTCGGAAATCTCCCTGCGCGAAGGCCCGGCGGTTGAAAGCATCAGCGCCCTGGTGCATGAAGGGCAGAGCCTGGTGGTGCAAGTCACCAAGGACCCGATTGGCTCCAAAGGCGCGCGGCTGACCACGCAACTGTCGATCCCTTCGCGCTACCTGGTGTACATGCCGCGTACTGCCCACGTTGGCATTTCCCTGAAAATCGAAGACGAAGCCGAGCGCGAGCGCCTGAAAAAGGTGGTCAGCGATTGCGTGGCGCTGGAAGGCATCAAGGAGGCCGGTGGCTTTATCCTGCGTACCGCCGCTGAAGGCGCGGGTGCCGACGAAATTCTCATGGACATCCGCTACCTGCGTCGCCTCTGGGACCAGATCGGCGCGCAGATCAAGACCATCGGCGCACCCAGCGTGATCTACGAAGACCTCGGCCTGGCCTTGCGCACCTTGCGCGACTTGGTCAGCCCAAAGATTGAGAAAATTCGCATCGACTCGCGGGAAACCTTCCAGCGCACCACGCAATTTGTTGCCGAATTGATGCCGGAAATCGCTGATCGCCTGGAACACTACCCGGGCGAGCGGCCGATTTTCGACCTGTATGGCGTCGAAGATGAAATCCAGAAAGCCCTCGAGCGCAAAGTGCCGCTCAAGTCTGGTGGCTACCTGGTGGTGGACCCGGCGGAAGCCATGAGCACCATCGACGTGAATACCGGTGCCTTTGTGGGCCATCGCAACCTCGAAGAAACCATCTTCAAGACCAACCTCGAAGCGGCCACCGCGATTGCCCGCCAGCTGCGCCTGCGCAACCTGGGCGGGATCATCATCATCGACTTCATCGACATGGAAGACGAAGAGCACCAGCGCCAGGTGTTGCGTACCCTGGAGAAGCAACTGGAGCGCGATCACGCCAAGACCAACATCATCGGTATTACCGAGCTGGGCCTGGTGCAGATGACCCGCAAGCGCACCCGCGAAAGCCTGGAGCAAGTGCTGTGCGAGCCGTGCAGCAGTTGCCAGGGGCGCGGCAAGTTGAAGACTCCGGAAACGGTTTGCTACGAGATTTTCCGGGAAATCTTACGGGAGGCACGCGCCTATCAGGCCGTGGGCTATAGAGTTCTGGCTAACCAGAAGGTGGTCGACCGCTTGCTGGATGAAGAGTCCGGCAACGTGGCCGAGCTGGAGGGGTTTATCGGGCGCACTATTCGCTTCCAGGTCGAAACCATGTATTCACAGGAACAATATGACGTGGTGCTGCTCTGATTCGCGTTAGCTCTTATCAACGAGACGGGCAGACCTTGATCTGCCGTCCGACTATTGCCTTTGAGGGTCGCCTGACATGGAGCGTCTGATACGCTTTTTTGCCGCATTGACCCGCTGGGGCCTCGGCCTGTGCGCCTTGCTGCTGGTATTGGCAGCGGTGTACGTGAGCCTTGGCCGTGAATTGACGCCGCTGGTGGCGGAGTACCGTGGCGAAATCGAAGCCAAGGCTCGCACAGCGCTGGATATGCCCCTGAGCATCGGCAGCCTGGAAGGGCGCTGGAGCGGCTTTGCCCCGGTATTGATGGCTCACGACGTGATGGTCGGCGAGGGCGCCAGCGCCCTGCGCCTGGACCAGGTACAAGTGGTGCCGGACATCTGGGCCAGCCTGCTCGCGCGCGAAGTGCGCATTGCCCACCTGGAAGTCAGCGGCCTGCAAGTCAGCGTGAAGGAAGACAAGGACGGCCATTGGGCGCTGCAAGGTCTGCCGGTGCAGGACGACCAGCCGCTTGATCCCGAACAACTGCTGACGCGCATGCAAATGGTCGGGCAGGTTTCATTGCTCGACAGCCAGGTGACGCTGCAGCCATTCGACCAGGCGCCACTGACCTTGACCTATGTCGGCGTGAGCCTGCAGACCGGCGCCAACCGCCAGCGTCTGGATGCGCGCTTGACCCTGCCCGACGGCCAGCCCCTGGCGCTGAACCTGCAGACCCGAATCCGCGCCAGCCAGTGGAAGGACGGCGAAGCCCAGGCCTACCTGAGCTTGCCCCAGAGTGACTGGGCAAAATGGATCCCGGCGAAACTGACCCAACAATGGAAGCTCACCGAGCTCAAAGCCGGCGGCGAATTCTGGCTGACCTGGGCCAAGGGCACCGTTCAAAGTGCTGCCGTGCGCCTCAACGCCCCGCAACTCACGGGCAGCTATGCCGATCGCAAGCCGACGCACATCGAGAACCTGGCGCTTACCGCGTACCTGCAACGCAGTGACAGCGGCCTCAAGGTGCTGTTTGACTCGCTGGCGATGAGCCTCGGCGACACCCGCTGGGAATCGCGCCTGCAGCTGCAGCAAACCCTGGCGACCGACAAGGCCCAGGAAGTCTGGAACCTGCAGGCCGATCGCCTCGACCTGACGCCGATCACGCCATTGCTGCACGCCTTGGCACCCTTGCCGGAAGCTGTGGCCACCACCCTGGATCATCTGAAGGCCACCGGTACGCTGCGTAACGTGCTGCTGGATTACCGTCCCCAAGACACCACCGACCAGCGCGTGAGCTTTGCAGCCAACCTCGACCGTATCGGCTTTGATGCGTACTTCGGCGCACCGGCCGCGCGCAATGTCAGCGGCAGCATCAGCGGTGACCTGGGCAAGGGTGAGTTGCGTATGGACAGCAAGGATTTCTCCTTGCACCTGTTTCCGATTTTCGCCAAGCCCTGGCAATACATCCAGGCCAATGCCCGCCTGACGTGGAAGCTGGATAAAGAAGGCTTCACCCTCATCGCGCCATACATCAAGGTGCTGGGGGAGGAGGGCAAAGTTGCAGCCGACTTCCTGATTCGCCTGCATTTCGACCATAGCCAGGAAGACTACATGGACCTGCGGGTTGGTATGGTCGATGGCGATGGCCGCTTTACTCCCAAATACCTCCCGGCCGTCTTGAGCCCGGCACTCGATGAGTGGCTGCGCACCGCGATCCTCAAGGGCGCGGTGGACGAGGGCTTCTTCCAGTACCAAGGCTCGCTGAATCACGATGCGCTGCCCGCCTCACGCAATATCAGCCTGTTCTTCAAGGTGCATGATGCCGAGCTGGCGTTCCAGCCGGGCTGGCCGCACGTCAGCAAGGTCAAGGGTGAAGTGTTTGTCGAGGAGAGCGGCGTGCGCATCCTGGCCAGCAAGGGGCAGTTACTCGATACCAAGGTCAACGACATCTACGTCAACATTCCCCATGCGCCGGAAGGCAAGGACAGTCACCTGCTGCTCACTGGCAACTTTGCCGGCGGCCTGGGCGATGGCCTGAAAATCCTTCAGGAAGCACCGATTGGTACCGCTTCGACCTTTGCCGGCTGGAAAGGCGAGGGCGATCTGCAAGGCAAGCTGGACCTGGATGTTCCCCTGGCCAAGGGCACCGATCCCAAGATTGTGGTGGACTTCAAGACCGACAAGGCTCGCCTGCAACTGGCTGAGCCGACATTGGACCTGACCCAGCTCAAGGGTGACTTCCGCTTCGACAGCGTCAAGGGGCTGAGTGGCCAGAACATCAGCGCCCAGGCCTTTGATCGTCCCATCACGGCGCAGATTTTTGCCGATGGCAAGCAAGGCGATCTCAACACCCGTGTCACTGCCAAAGGGCAGGTGACCGTCAAGCGCCTGACTGACTGGCTGAAGGTCAGCCAGCCGTTGCCGGTGTCCGGTGATATCCCCTACCAGTTGCAGCTCAACCTCGACGGCGCCGACAGCCAGTTGATGGTCAGCTCCAACCTCAAGGGCGTGGCCGTGGACCTGCCGGCACCGTTCGGCATGCCGGCGAGCCAGGGCCGTGACAGTGTGTTCCGCATGACCTTGCAGGGTAAGGAGCGCCGTTACTGGTTCGATTATGGCGAGCTGGGCAGCTTCACCTTCGCCGCTCCGGCTGACAGTTTTGCCGATGGCCGTGGCGAGCTATTCCTGGGGGACGGCGCTGCGGTGTTACCGGCGGGCAAGGGCCTGCGTATCCGCGGTGTGTTGTCGGAGCTGGATATTGATCCCTGGAAAAAACTCGTGGACCGCTACGCCGGCAACGATCCGGGTGGCAGTGCCAAGCAGCTGTTGAACGGGGCCGACTTCAAGGTCGGCAAGCTGACCGGCTTCGGCACCCAGTTTGATCAGGTCAACCTACAGCTGGATCGCAAACCCGCCGCCTGGGGCTTGCAGTTCGACAGCCAGCAGGCCAAGGGCACCGTGGGGTTACCGGACGCCAAGGGCGCGCCGATTGCGATCAACTTGCAGTACGTAAAATTGCCTGCGGTGGATCCGACGGTGCAGGCGGACGAAAATGCGCCGGACCCGTTGGCTGATGTTGATCCCAAGGATATTCCGGCACTGGATATCGCGATCAACCAGTTGTTCCAGGGGCCAGACCTGGTGGGTGCCTGGTCGTTGAAAGTGCGGCCGACGGCCAAAGGCATGGCATTCAACAGCCTCAATCTGGGCCTCAAGGGCATGTTGCTCCAGGGCGCCGGCGGTTGGGAGGGCGCTCCCGGGGCCAGCAACAGTTGGTACAAGGGCCGCCTGGACGGCAAGAACATTGGGGACGTGCTCAAGGGCTGGGGGTTTGCACCGAGCGTGACCAGTGAAGAGTTTCATGTGGACGTGGACGGCCGCTGGCCAGGCTCGCCGGCCTGGGTCGGTCCAAAACGCTTCTCCGGCAGCCTGGATGCAAGCTTTCGCAAAGGCCAATTCGTCGAAGTGGATGGTGGTGCCCAGGCGCTGCGAGTGTTTGGTTTGCTGAACTTCAACTCGATCGGTCGCCGGCTGCGCCTGGACTTCTCGGACTTGCTCGGCAAAGGCTTGAGTTATGACCGGGTCAAGGGCTTGCTGGCGGCCAGTAATGGCGTGTTTGTGACCCGTGAGCCGATCACCATGACCGGCCCGTCGAGCAACCTCGAGATCAACGGCACCCTGGACCTGGTGGCTGATCGTGTCGATGCCAAGCTGCTGGTGACGCTGCCGGTCACCAACAACCTGCCGATTGCCGCGCTGATCGTCGGCGCGCCGGCCATTGGCGGTGCGCTGTTCCTGATCGACAAGCTGATTGGCGACCGTGTTTCGCGTTTCGCCAGCGTGCAGTACAAGGTAGAAGGCCCGTGGAAGGACCCGAAAATCACCTTCGACAAGCCATTTGAAAAGCCAAACTGAGTACCTGTGGAGTAGCATGGCCTCATGCCTTTTCTGGAGTGTAGGCCCATGTCCTTTGCGGTAATCCAAATGGTCAGCCAAAGCGATGTGCTGGCCAACTTGGCCCAGGCCCGGCGCCTGCTGGAGCAAGCGGCGGCGGGTGGTGCAAGGCTTGCGGTACTCCCGGAAAACTTCGCCGCCATGGGCCGTCGCGATGTGGCCGATATCGGTCGCGCCGAGGCCTTGGGCGAAGGTCCTATCCTGCCATGGTTGAAACAGACCGCCCGCGACCTCACCTTATGGATAGTGGCCGGCACTTTGCCGCTGCCTCCAAAGGATCAACCCAACGCCAAGTCCAATGCCTGCTCGTTGCTGATCGATGATCAGGGCGAAATCGTTGCCCGTTACGACAAGCTGCACCTGTTTGATGTCGACGTGGCCGATGCCCGGGGTCGTTATCGTGAATCCGATGACTATGCTCATGGTAGCCAGGTGGTGGTGGCGGATACGCCAGTCGGCCGTCTGGGGCTGACAGTGTGTTACGACTTGCGCTTCCCGGAGCTGTACAGCGAATTGCGCGCGGCGGGT
Source organism: Pseudomonas sp. SED1 (assembly GCF_034044025.1). Taxonomy (NCBI): domain Bacteria; kingdom Pseudomonadati; phylum Pseudomonadota; class Gammaproteobacteria; order Pseudomonadales; family Pseudomonadaceae; genus Pseudomonas; species Pseudomonas sp. SED1. Next base: position 126,106 of record NZ_JAXCIS010000176.1, on the reverse strand, counting down.
GCCGAACTGATCACCGCGCCCTCGGCCTTTACGGCGGTAACGGGGGCTGCGCACTGGGACGTGCTGATCCGTGCCCGGGCCATTGAGACCCAGTGCTACCTGCTGGCGGCCGCCCAGGGTGGCGTGCATCCGGGGCCCCGGGAAACCTTCGGGCATGCAGCGATCATCGACCCTTGGGGGCGCGTGCTGGCACAACAGGATCAAGGCGAAGCGGTGTTGTTGGCCGAGCGCGATAGCAGTGAACAGGCGTCGATACGGACGCGCATGCCGGTGGCGGGCCACCGGCGCTTTTTCTCGCAGGGCGCGCAGCGACCTGCTTCAGAACGATGAATTTAAGGCCAAACCTATGAGCGAGTTGTTGTCCTCAGTCAGTGAACATCTCCTGGCGCCCGGTGGCGTGACCATCGAAAGCTTGCAAACGGTCCTCGGTGATCTGGCCGGGCCAGGCATCGATGCTGCCGACCTGTATTTCCAGGGGCAGATTTCCGAGTCTTGGGCCCTGGAAGACGGGATCGTCAAGGAAGGCAGTTTCAACCTCGACCAAGGTGTGGGCGTGCGTGCGCAGTCCGGTGAAAAAACCGGTTTTGCCTACAGCAACGCCATCACCCTTGAAGCCCTGGGCCTGGCGGCTCGCGCGGCGCGTTCGATCTCCCGCGCCGGCCAAAACGGTACGGTGCAGGCGTTCAGCACCCAGGACGTGGCCCAGTTGTATGCGCCGGATAACCCTCTGGAAGTGATCAGCCGCGCCGAAAAGGTCGAGCTGCTCAAGCGTGTAGACGCCGCGACCCGCGCCTTGGACCCGCGTATCCAGCAAGTCACCGTAAGCATGGCCGGCGTGTGGGAACGCATTCTCGTGGCCTCCACCGATGGCGGCCTGGCGGCGGATGTGCGGCCGCTGGTGCGTTTCAATGTCAGCGTGATCGTTGAACAGAACGGCCGCCGCGAGCGCGGTGGCCATGGCGGCGGCGGGCGTACCGACTACCGTTATTTCCTCACCGAAGACCGCGCCATGGGTTATGCCCGTGAAGCGCTGCGCCAGGCGCTGGTTAACCTGGAAGCGATCCCCGCGCCGGCCGGTACGTTGCCGGTGGTGCTGGGGTCCGGCTGGTCCGGCGTGCTGCTGCATGAAGCTGTGGGCCACGGCCTGGAAGGTGACTTCAACCGCAAGGGCAGTTCCGCCTACAGCGGGCGCATGGGCGAGATGGTTGCGTCCAAGCTCTGCACCATCGTCGATGACGGCACCCTGGCCGGGCGTCGTGGTTCGCTGAGCGTCGATGACGAAGGCACCCCGACCGAGTGCACCACACTGATCGAAAACGGTGTGCTCAAGGGCTACATGCAAGACAAGCTCAACGCCCGCCTGATGGGCGTGGCCCGCACCGGTAACGGTCGTCGCGAGTCCTATGCGCACTTGCCGATGCCGCGCATGACCAATACGTACATGCTCGGTGGCGAAAGCGACCCGGCCGAAATCATCGCCTCGGTGAAACGCGGTATCTACTGCGCCAACCTCGGTGGTGGGCAGGTGGACATCACCAGCGGCAAGTTCGTGTTTTCCACCAGCGAGGCGTACTTGATCGAAGACGGCAAGATCACCGCGCCGGTCAAAGGGGCAACGTTGATTGGCAACGGCCCTGAAGCCATGAGCAAGGTGTCGATGGTCGGTAACGACCTGTCGCTGGACAGCGGTGTGGGGACGTGCGGGAAAGATGGCCAGTCGGTGCCGGTGGGTGTCGGCCAGCCAACCTTGAAAATTGATGCGATCACCGTGGGTGGCACGGGGTCGTAAGAACGGGAGCTTCGGGTGGCGAAGGTCGCCACCCGGGGAAGAGGGTCAGCGCAGGCCGCGTTGACTATCGTCCAGCTCACGGATGTATTTGAAGATTTTTCGGCTGGAGGCCGGTGGCTTGCTTTGCGCCAGTTCGTGCTGGGCCTGACGGATCAGGGAGCGCAATTGTTGGCGATCGGCATCCGGGTACTCGATGACGAACTTCTCCAATACCGCGTCATCGCCGGCGATCAAGCGATCACGCCAGCGTTCCAGGTTATGGAAACGCTCGTTGTACTGGCGAGTGGAGGCATCGAGTTGATCGAGCAAAGTCAGAATGGCGTCAGTGTCCTGGTCGCGCATCAGTTTGCCGATAAACATGAGGTGCCGTTTACGCGCGATATTCGCGGTGTGCTTGGGCGCATCGTTCAGAGCCCGGCGCAGGGCGTCGGTCAATGGCAGTTTTGCACACAAGTCAGGCTTGAGTGTTGTAAGGCGCTCGCCGAGGTCAACCAGAGCATGCAGCTCGCGTTTGACCTGAGATTTGCTTTTCTCCCCATCGAGGGAGTCGTCGTAAGAATCAACCATGGTGGCAGTCCGCAAAGAAACGCCGCCATGATAACCAGTCGGGGGCCGCTTGTCCGGCCCGGTCGCTAGAAGGCCTTAACCGAAAGCAGAATTTGAGTGGAGAAAACCATGAGTGCAACCCAAAGCGTCGGTCCGCAAGCGTTACCGGCACTGCAGGAACAAGTCGAGCAGATCATTGCCGAGGCCAAGCGCCAGGGGGCCAGTGCCTGTGAAGTGGCGGTGTCCCTGGAGCAGGGGTTGTCGACATCGGTACGCCAGCGGGAAGTGGAAACCGTTGAGTTCAACCGCGACCAGGGGTTTGGCATCACCTTGTACGTGGGCCAGCGCAAAGGCTCGGCCAGCACCTCCGCCAGTGGCCCGGAAGCGATTCGCGAAACCGTCGCTGCCGCACTGGCGATTGCCAAGCACACGTCTGAAGATGAAAGCTCGGGCCTGGCAGATGCAGCCCTGATGGCTCGGGACTTGAAGGATTTTGACCTGTTTCATGCCTGGGACATCACCCCGGAGCAGGCGATTGAACAGGCACTGACCTGTGAAGCGGCGGCATTTGATGCCGACAGCCGGATCAAAAATGCCGATGGCACCACCTTGAGCACCCATCAGGGTTGCCGCGTGTATGGCAACAGCCACGGCTTCATCGGCGGTTATGCCTCGACGCGTCACAGCCTGAGCTGCGTGATGATCGCCGAAGCCAATGGCCAGATGCAGCGTGATTACTGGTACGACGTGAACCGCCAGGGCGATTTGCTGGCGGACCCGGTGAGTATCGGCCAGCGTGCCGCGCAACGTGCTGCCAGCCGCCTCGGCGCACGCCCGGTACCGACCTGTGAAGTGCCGGTGTTGTTCTCGGCGGAACTGGCCGGCGGTTTGTTCGGCAGTTTCCTGGGGGCGATTTCCGGCGGCAACCTGTACCGCAAGTCGTCGTTCCTCGAGGGTGCGATTGGCCAGAAGCTGTTCCCGGAATGGCTGACCATCGATGAGCGCCCGCACCTGATGCGCGCCATGGGTAGCTCGTCGTTTGACGGTGATGGCCTGGCGACCTATGCCAAGCCGTTCGTCGAGAACGGTGAGTTGGTGTCCTACGTGCTGGGTACTTACGCCGGTCGCAAGCTCGGCCTGCCAAGCACCGCCAACTCCGGCGGCGTGCACAACCTGTTCATCACCCATGGCGATGAAGACCAGGCGGCGCTGCTGCGGCGCATGGGGCGTGGCTTGCTGGTCACCGAGTTGATGGGCCATGGCTTGAACATGGTTACGGGCGACTACTCTCGTGGCGCGGCGGGTTTCTGGGTAGAAAACGGCGAGATTCAGTTCGCGGTGCAGGAAGTGACCATCGCCGGCAATATGCGCGACATGTTCAAGCAGATTGTCGCAGTGGGTAATGACCTGGAACTGCGCAGCAACATCCGCACCGGTTCGGTGTTGATCGAGAAGATGACCGTCGCCGGCAGCTAACCCGCCGAAAGACGCTGTAAAAAAGGCGCGCCATCCATTGGATGACGCGCCTTTTTTTGTGCCTGGAATTCCGAGGGATTTGTTCAGGCTCTTGTTTTGATTCTCAATATCATTTAATAATAAATATCATTACCGAGTGAGTGTGGATCATGAGTTCTGTCCTGCATGAGGATCCCTACCTGGAAAGCTGGCGTTGGATGAGTCGTCAGATTCGCTGCGGCCTTGATCCCGACGAGCCCCGCCTGATCGAACATTACCTGGCCGAAGGCCGGTACCTCGCCTGTTGCACCGCGACCCACCCGTGGACTATCGGCGAAACCTCATTCCGCCTGCTGCTCGACACCGCCTCCGACATCGCCTTGCCCTGGCACTGGCGGTCCATGTGCCTGGACCAGGCCTGGCGCCCGTTGCGCGACCTGGAAAAACTTTCCCACTGTGCCTGCCGCCTCAAGCGCTGGCAGAGCTTTGCCTGGCAATTGGCGACCTGCGAATTGCTGCCGTCCATTTCTGTTTCTGACCTGGTGCAAGGATCTTCCGATGAGTAACACCCGTATCGAACGTGACAGCATGGGCGAACTGCAAGTGCCCGCCGAGGCCTTGTATGGCGCGCAAACCCAGCGTGCGGTGAACAACTTTCCCATCAGCCACCAGCGCATGCCGGCGCAGTTCATTCGTGCGCTGATCCTGGCCAAGGCTGCGGCGGCCAAGGCTAACGTTGAGCTGCAACAACTGAGCGAAGCCCAAGGCAAGGCCATCGTCGATGCTGCCCAAGGCTTGCTGGAAGGTGACTTCATGCAGCACTTCCCGGTGGATATCTTCCAGACCGGCTCTGGCACCAGTTCCAACATGAACGCCAACGAAGTGATTGCGACCCTCGCCAGCCGCTTGCTGGGGGAGCCGGTCAACCCCAACGATCACGTCAACTGCGGCCAGAGCAGCAACGACATCATCCCGACCACCATTCACGTCAGCGCGGCGCTGGTGTTGCATGAGCAAACCCTCCCGGCACTGCTGCACCTGGTACAGGTGATCGAACACAAGGCTGAAGAGGTGCACCGCTTCGTCAAGACCGGGCGCACTCACCTGATGGACGCCATGCCGGTGCGCATGAGCCAGGTGCTCAACGGCTGGGCCCAACAGCTCAAGGCCAATATCGGCCATCTGCAAGACCTGCTGCCAAGTTTGCAGGCGCTGGCCCAGGGTGGCACTGCCGTCGGCACCGGGATCAATGCGCATCCGGAGTTTGCGGCGCGCTTCAGCCAGCAACTGAGCAGTTTGACCCGGGTCCAGTTCACACCAGGCAAGAATCTGTTTGCCCTGATTGGCTCCCAGGACACCGCCGTCGCGGTCTCCGGGCAGCTCAAGACCACCGCCGTGTCCTTGATGAAAATCGCCAACGACCTGCGCTGGATGAACTCCGGCCCATTAGCCGGTCTCGGTGAAATCGAGCTGGAAGGACTGCAACCGGGCTCCTCGATCATGCCCGGCAAGGTCAATCCGGTGATCCCGGAAGCCACCGCCATGGTTGCCGCACAAGTCATCGGCAATGACACGGTGATCACCATCGCCGGCCAGTCCGGCAACTTCGAACTCAACGTGATGCTGCCGATCATTGCCCAGAACCTGCTCAGCAGCCTGGAATTGCTGGCCAACTCCAGCCGCCTGCTGGCCGACAAGGCCATTGCCAGCTTCAAGGTCAACGAAGCCAAGCTCAAGGAAGCGCTGTCACGCAACCCGATCCTGGTGACCGCACTCAACCCGATCATCGGTTACCAAAAGGCCGCCGAAATCGCCAAGAAGGCCTATCAACAAGGCCGCCCGGTGATTGACGTGGCGCTCGAACACACCGACTTGCCCCGCAGCCAACTGGAAATCCTGCTGGATCCGGAAAAGCTCACGGCTGGCGGCGTGTAATCACCGACCCTGCTTTGGAGGTTCACCATGGAGCACTGGAAACGCACGATCGAACGGGCCAATCGCTGCTTTATGGCGGGTGAGCTGGTAGATGCCCGCGAGGCCTATCTGCAAGCCCTGGCCCTGGCTCAAGTGTTGTTTGAGCGCTGGGCGGACGCCGACGAAGCGGTGGCGGCTTGCGTCATTTCCCATCACAACCTGGCCGACCTGCACCTGCGCCTGAACCAGCCGGAAGAAAGCGCGGAATACCTCTGCGCCATTCACCAGCGCCTGTTGCAGACCATGCAGGACACCCGCCTGAACCCGCTATTGCGGGAAGCGGCATTGCGCCAGAGCAGCAAGACCTACGTCGAACTGCTGAATTTCATCAGCGATCACGGTGAGTACCCACGTACCCACCGCCTGCTGGGCAGCAACGTGGCGCCATCGGATGCGTCGACCCGCAACAGCCCTTTTTATGGAGCTCATTGATATGTCCTACACCTTGCCGGCCCTGCCTTACGCCTACGATGCCCTTGAACCGCATATCGACGCGCAAACCATGGAGATCCACTACACCAAGCACCACCAGACCTACATCAACAACCTCAACGCGGCCGTCGAAGGCACCGAGTTTGCCGGTTGGCCTGTAGAGAAACTGGTGTCCAGTGTGCAGCAACTGCCGGAAAAGCTCCGGGCGGCGGTGATCAACCAGGGTGGCGGTCACGCCAACCATTCGTTGTTCTGGGCCGTTATGTCGCCCAAGGGCGGCGGCAAACCGGACGGTGCGCTGGGCAAAGCCATCGACGAGCAGTTGGGTGGTTTCGACGCCTTCAAAGAGGCGTTCACCAAAGCCGCCTTGACCCGTTTCGGCAGTGGCTGGGCGTGGTTGAGCGTTACCCCGCAAAAGACCTTGGTGGTGGAAAGCAGCGGCAACCAGGACAGCCCGCTGATGAACGGCAACACGCCAATCCTCGGCCTGGACGTCTGGGAGCACGCTTATTACCTGCTGTATCAAAACCGCCGCCCGGAATACATCAATGCGTTCTACAGCGTTATCAATTGGCCTGAAGTTGCCGGACGCTACCAGGCTGCGCTGGGCTGAAACTCCTCTATAACAAGATCTAAGGCCGACTATGGGCACTGAAACACTGGCGATCAGCAGCGTGCGAATGTTTCGCTATGCGTTTGGCTCGCTGCTGCTATTGGCAGGAACTGCATTGCTGGTGGCCCAAGGGCTGGCCTGGCTGGACCTGGAACCCCGCATCCTGCGAGCCTTGGAGGGAGGCGCCATTTGCGCGCTTGGCACTGCCTTGGGCGCCGTGCCGGTACTGGTGATTCGCCGGATGCCATTGGCGGTGAATGACACGCTGCTCGGTTTCGGTGCCGGGGTGATGCTGGCGGCGACCGCGTTTTCGCTGATCGTGCCGGGTATCGCGTCGGCTGAAAGCCTGGGGCTGACGCCTTGGGCTGCCAGCGGCTTGATCAGTTTCGGCATCATGCTGGGCGCATTCGGGTTGTATCTGGTGGATCGCAAGGTCTCCGGCGCCAGCCCGGAAATGCTGGTGGGGAGCCCGGAGCATCCGGTGATACCACCGCGCATCTGGCTCTTTGTGTTCGCCATCATTGCCCACAACATTCCCGAAGGCATGGCGGTGGGGGTCTCGGCGGGCGGTGGTATGCCTGACGCTGACAGCTTGGCCATGGGCATTGCCTTGCAGGATGTGCCGGAAGGTCTGGTGATTGCGTTGGTGTTGGCCGGCGCGGGGATGTCGCGGGTCAAGGCGTTCCTGATCGGCGCGGCGTCAGGCTTGGTGGAGCCGGTGTTTGCGGTGCTGTGTGCCTGGCTGGTAAGCCTGGCGGAGGTGCTGTTGCCGTTGGGGCTGGCACTGGCGGCGGGGGCGATGCTGCTGGTGGTGACTCACGAAGTCATTCCCGAGTCGCGGCGCAATGGCCATGACAAACTCGCCAGCTTGGGGCTGTGTATCGGGTTCTGCTTGATGATGGTGATGGATACAGCATTGGGGTGAAGCCGCATCCGGCTTCACTCGGTCACATGAAGGCGGGTTTACTCGCCTTCATCGAAGTAGTTATTGATCAACTTCACCAGCGCATCCATCGCTTCCTGCTCTTGCTCGCCTTCGGTCTTCAGATGAATCTTCGTGCCCTTGCCCGCAGCCAGCATCATCATGGCCATGATGCTTTTGCCGTCGACCATGGATTCGGGGGTGCGTCCCGCGCGAATCTGGCAAGGGAATTGCCCGGCGACGCCGACGAACTTGGCCGAGGCCCGGGCGTGCAGGCCCAGCTTGTTGATGATTTCAATTTCCAGAGCGGGCATCGCGGAGGTGTTCCTTTCAGCTGAGGTCGCGGTGGCGAACCTGGACGTTCTTGAGGGTTTGTTGCAGCACCTGGCCCAGGCGTTCGGTCAGGTAGACGGAACGGTGGTGGCCGCCGGTGCAGCCAATGGCGATGGTGACATAAGCCCGATTGCTCGCCGCAAAACGCGGCAGCCACTTGAGCAGGTAGCTGGAGATGTCCTGGAACATTTCCTCCACATCCGGTTGCGCCGCCAGGTAATCGGCCACCGGTTGGTCCAGCCCGGACTGATCGCGCAGTTCCGGCTTCCAGTACGGGTTGGGCAGGCAGCGCACATCAAACACCAGGTCGGCATCCACCGGCATGCCGCGCTTGAAGCCAAACGACTCCACCAGGAAAGCGGTGCCCGGCTCCGGCTGATTCAGCAGGCGCAGCTTGATCGCATCCCGCAGTTGATACAGGTTCAGGCTGGTGGTGTTGATCTTGAGGTCGGCCAGGTCAATGATCGGCCCCAGCAGCTTGGTCTCGTCCTCAATGGCTTCGGCCAGCGAACGATGCGGGCTGCTCAGCGGGTGGCGTCGACGGGTTTCGGAGAAGCGCTTGAGCAGCGTCTCTTCATCGGCGTCCAGGTACAGCACATCACAATGAATGTGCTTGGCCCGCACTTCTTCGAGCAGCTCCGGGAAGCGGGTGAGGTGGCTGGGCAGGTTGCGGGCGTCGATCGATACGGCGACCAGCGGTTGCGCCAGCTCAGTGTGAATCAGTGCGCGTTCCGCCAGTTCCGGCAGCAGGCCAGCGGGCAGGTTGTCGATGCAATAGAAGCCGTTGTCCTCAAGGACATTGAGAGCCGTGCTTTTACCTGAGCCGGAACGGCCGCTGACGATGATCAAACGCATGATTACTGCCCGTTTTGTTCATCCAGAACAACCTGATAGAGCGCCTCATTGCTGGGGGCACTGCGCAGTTTGTCGCGTACTTCTTTGCGGTCGAGCATGCTGGCGATCTGCCGAAGCAGTTCCAGGTGCGCATCGGTGGCGGCTTGCGGGACCAGCAGTACAAACAGCAGGTCAACCGGGGCGCCGTCGATGGCGTCGAAATCGATAGGGGCGTCCAGGTGCAGCAGGGCGCTGACTGGAGACTCACAGCCTTGCAGGCGGCAGTGAGGAATGGCGATGCCGTTGCCAAAGCCGGTCGAGCCGAGCTTTTCACGGGCAATCAGGGCCTCGTACACAGCTTGCGTATCCATTTCGGGCACTTCGCGGCCGATCAGGTTGGCAATTTGTTCGAGGGCGCGCTTTTTACTGCCGCCCGGCACGTTCACGAGGGAACGGCCGGGGGTCAGGATGGTTTCAAGTCGGATCATGGGTGGGGAGTGTTAGCGGCCAGTGCCTTGAAGAAGGCTCTGCTGCTTTTCCTTATGCTTTTTAAGTTGGCGGTCAAGCTTGTCTGTGAGCAAGTCGATTGATGCATACATGTCTTCATGTTCGGCATTGGCGACCACTTCGCCACCAGGTATCTGAAGTGTCGCTTCGATTTTCTGCTGAAGCTTGTCGACCTTCATGATGACCTGCACGTTGGTGATCTTGTCGAAATGGCCCTCAAGCTTCCTCAGCTTCAGCTCGACGTATTCGCGCAATGGAGGGGTGACTTCTACATGGTGTCCACTGATGTTGACTTGCATACAGCTTCTCCTTCGTTGCCAGTGCATAAAGCGACGGGTAGGAATACCCGCCACTGGAACGCTATGGCCCGCCCGTCACATCAAACGTTTACGCTCGCTGGAAGGCGCGATCCCAAGGGACTCGCGGTACTTGGCGACGGTTCGACGGGCGACCTGAATGCCTTGTGCCTCCAGTAAACCAGCGATCTTGCTGTCACTCAACGGCTTTTTCTGATTTTCCGCGGCAACCAGTTTTTTGATGATCGCGCGGATCGCCGTGGACGAGCATTCGCCGCCTTCGGAGGTGCTGACGTGGCTGGAGAAAAAGTATTTCAGTTCATAAATACCCCGTGGGGTATGCATGAATTTTTGCGTGGTCACCCGGGAAATCGTTGATTCGTGCATGCCCACCGCCTCGGCGATGTCGTGCAGTACCAGCGGCTTCATCGCCTCATCGCCGTATTCCAGGAAGCCGCGCTGGTGCTCGACGATCTGGGTGGCGACTTTCATCAGGGTTTCGTTGCGGCTTTGCAGGCTCTTGATGAACCAGCGGGCTTCCTGCAATTGGTTGCGCATGAAGGTGTTGTCGGCGCTGGTGTCGGCGCGGCGTACAAAACCTGCGTATTGCGGGTTGACCCGCAGGCGCGGCACCGATTCCTGGTTCAGCTCCACCAACCAGCGTTCGTTGTCCTTGCGCACGATGACGTCGGGCACGACGTATTCGGCTTCGCTGGACTCGATCTGCGAGCCCGGGCGCGGATTGAGGCTCTGCACCAGCTCGATGATCTGGCGCAGGTCATCTTCCTTGAGCTTCATACGGCGCATCAGCTGGCTATAGTCGCGGCTGCCCAGCAGGTCGATGTAGTCGGTAACCAGGCGCTGCGCTTCGGCGAGCCAAGGGGTCTTGGCCGGCAATTGGCGCAGTTGCAGCAATAGGCACTCGCTGAGGGTGCGTGCGCCGATGCCGGCTGGCTCGAATTGCTGGATGCGGTGCAGGACGGCTTCGATTTCGTCCAGTTCGATGTCCAGTTCCGGGTCGAAGGCCTCGAGGATCTCCTCAAGGGTCTCGTCCAGGTAGCCCTGATTGTTGATGCAATCGATCAGGGTCACGGCGATCAGGCGATCGGTGTCGGACATCGGGGCCAGGTTCAGTTGCCAGAGCAAATGGCTCTGCAGGCTCTCGCCGGCGGACGTGCGGGTGGTGAAATCCCACTCGTCATCATCGTTGCTCGGCAGGCTGCTGGCGCTGGTCTGGTAGACGTCTTCCCAGGCGGTGTCCACGGGAAGCTCGTTGGGAATGCGTTCGTTCCATTCGCCTTCCTCAAGGTTATCCACCGTGGGGGCGGTTTCCTGGTAGGAGGGTTCCTGTACGTCGGGATTGGGTTTTTGCTCGATGTTGTCGGCCAGCGGGTCTGCATTATCGAAGTCGTCGCCTTCTTCCTGGCGTTCGAGCATCGGATTGGACTCCAGGGCCTCCTGGATTTCCTGTTGCAGGTCCAGGGTCGACAATTGGAGCAGGCGGATGGCCTGTTGCAGCTGAGGTGTCATCGTCAGCTGCTGGCCCATTCTCAGGACTAGCGATGGTTTCATGGCAGGGGCTTAACACCTTATTCGCCGGCGCAATGCGCCATCCACGACAGGGCGCGTGAGCGCCAAACATAAGCAAATTATATGCCTGATATCGGGGGCTTTGCCTAGAGCGCGGTAACAATAAAAATAATGAGGTTTTTATTGACTACCGCACTCCATGGCGAATGGCCTGATACCACCGTGTTTACAGGCGGAACTCGTGACCCAGATACACTTCCTTGACCAGTTCGTTGGCCAGGATAGTGGCGGAGTCACCTTCGGCAATCAGCTGTCCATCGTTCACGATATACGCGGTTTCGCAGATATCGAGGGTCTCGCGGACGTTGTGGTCGGTGATCAATACACCGATGCCCTTGGCCTTGAGGTGATGGATGATCTGCTTGATGTCACCGACCGAGATCGGGTCGACACCGGCGAAAGGTTCGTCCAGCAGGATGAACTTCGGCGCAGTGGCCAGGGCGCGGGCGATTTCCACACGACGACGCTCGCCGCCGGAAAGGCTCATGCCGAGGTTGTCGCGAATGTGGTTGATGTGGAATTCCTGCAACAGGCTTTCCAGCTCTTTCTTGCGCCCGGCGCGGTCGAGTTCCTTGCGGGTCTCGAGGATGGCCATGATGTTGTCGGAAACCGACAGCTTGCGGAAGATCGATGCTTCCTGGGGAAGATAGCCGATACCCGCCTGTGCACGACCGTGCATAGGCTGGTGGCTTACGTCCAGGTCGTCGATCAGGACGCGGCCTTGATCGGCCTGTACCAGGCCGACGATCATGTAGAAGCAGGTGGTCTTGCCGGCACCGTTGGGGCCGAGCAAGCCGACGATCTGCCCGCTGTCGATCGACAGGCTGACATCGCGCACGACCTGACGGCTTTTATAGGCCTTGGCCAGATGCTGGGCTTTCAGGGTTGCCATTAATTCGCCTTCTTCGCGTCAGGTTTCGGCGCCGGCTGGGCTGCGCCCGGTTTCTGCTTCGGCTGGATAACCATGTCGATACGCGGCTTCGGCGTGCTGATTTTCGAACCGGTGGCACGACCGGCCTGGGCAATCTGCTTCACCGTGTCGTAGACGATTTTTTCGCCGTCGGTGGTGTTGCCGTCATTGATGACGCGGGCCTGGTCGATCAGCACGATACGGTTTTGCTGGGCGTGGTACTGGATCGTCTTGCCGTAGCCTTTGACCGGAGTAGGGTCGCCGACTTTCTGCAGTTGTTCGAAGTACGCCAGGTTGCCGACCGAAGTGACCACGTCGATATCGCCTGCCGGGGTGCGAGTCAGTGTCACGGTATTACCCGTCACTTTCATCGAGCCTTGGGTGATGATCACGCTGCCGGTGTAGGTCGCGATACCTTGCTTGTCATCCAGCTGCGCATCGTCAGCCTGAATGTGGATCGGTTGCTGGCTATCGTTCGGCAGAGCCCAGGCGCTCACGCTTCCCAGTGCTGCGCCCAGGCCGAGCAAAATAGGGAGGGTTTTAACGAGCCTCATACTGTCCTCTTACGTTCGATAGCAGGTGTATCCTGCTTTCTTTCAAATACGCTTTCATTCCCTTGCCAGTCGATACACCGCCAGCGCCGTCAATTCTAACGTCTTGCTCGGTCTGCGCATATTGCTTCTGTGGGAATACGGTCATGCGACTGCTGGTAATAATGGTGGCGCGGTCCTTGGCGTCGGTACGGGCTACGCGAACCGAGTCAATCAATTCCACTTGGGTGCCGTCCGGGTTGACTTCGCCACGCTCGCTGGTGACGTGCCACGGAAATTCGGCACCGCGATACAGGTTCATGTCCGGCTTGGTCAATAAGGTGACCTCGGATGCCTTCAAGTGTTCGACCTTGTCGGAGGTCATTTCATACTGAACCTTGCCATCCGGCAGGTACTGAGTGCTGTGGGCGTTGATGGCGTAATAGTCGATAGCGCTCTCGTCAACCTGTGCAACAGGCTTGTCGAGGAAGCGCTCCGGGCTGATATTCCAGTAACCGACCGCGAGAAATACGGCGGCGATGATGGCAAATATCAGGAAATTGCGAATCTTTTTACTCAGCATAAAACGCTCTATAGGTAGGCGGCGTGGGCCGCTTCGAGGCTGCCTTGGGCGCGCAGAATCAGTTCGCAGAACTCGCGGGCGGCGCCTTCGCCGCCGCGGGCTGTCGTCACACCATGGGCATGCTCGCGAACGAACGCCGCCGCGTTGGCCACAGCCATGCCCAGGCCGACCCGGCGAATCACCGGCAGGTCGGGTAAGTCGTCACCGAGGTAGGCAACCTGCTCATAGCTTAGGTTGAGTTGGCCAAGAAGCTCGTCCAGAACCACCAGTTTATCCTCGCGGCCCTGATACAGGTGAGGAATCCCCAGGTTTTGTGCGCGGCGTTCCACAACTGGCGTCTTGCGACCGCTGATGATGCCGGTTTGCACGCCCGCCGCCATCAGCATCTTGATGCCCTGGCCGTCGAGGGTGTTGAACGTCTTGAATTCGCTGCCGTCTTCCAGGAAGTACAGGCGGCCATCTGTCAGCACACCGTCGACGTCGAAAATCGCCAGCTTGATGTGCTTGCCCCGTTGCAACAGGTCGGTGGTCATTTACATCACTCCTGCACGCAGCAAATCGTGCATGTTCAGGGCGCCTACCGGGCGGTCGTCGCTATCGACCACCACCAGCGCCAGAATTTTATGGTCTTCCATGATCTTCAGCGCTTCGGCCGCGAGCATGTCAGGGCGTGCGGTCTTGCCGTGGGGCGTCATGACTTCGTCGATGGTTGCCGTCTGGATGTCGAGGTTGCGGTCCAGGGTGCGGCGCAGGTCACCGTCGGTGAAAACTCCGGCCAGGCGCCCGTCGGACTCCAGAATCACGGTCATGCCCAGGCGCTTGAGTGTCATTTCCATCAAGGCATCTTTAAGCAGGGTGCCGCGCGCGACTTGTGGCAGCTCGTCGCCGGCGTGCATCACGTTTTCCACTTTCAGCAGCAGTCGGCGGCCCAGGGCGCCACCCGGATGGGAAAATGCGAAGTCTTCGGCGGTAAACCCGCGGGCTTCCAGCAAGGCCACGGCCAGCGCGTCGCCCATCACCAGGGCGGCGGTGGTGGAGGAGGTCGGTGCCAGGTTCAGTGGGCAGGCCTCGTGGGCAACGTGCACGTTCAAATTCACTTCGGCGGCTTTTGCCAGCGTCGAGTCCGGGTTGCCGGTCACGCTGATCAGCTGAATGCCCATGCGCTTGATCAGCGGCAGCAGGGTCACGATTTCGTTGGTGGTACCGGAGTTGGACAGTGCCAGGATGATGTCGTCCCGGGTGATCATGCCCATGTCGCCATGGCTGGCTTCGGCGGGGTGTACGAAAAAAGCGGTGGTCCCGGTGCTCGCCAGGGTGGCGGCGATCTTGTTGCCAACATGCCCGGATTTGCCCATGCCGACCACGACAACACGGCCTTTGCTGGCCAGAATCATCTCGCATGCGCGTACGAAATCCGCGTCGATATGGGCCAGCAAGCCTTCTACGGCTTCGAGCTCGAGGCGGATGGTGCGTTGTGCGGATTGGATAAGGTCGCTGGATTGGCTCATGTCTGAAATCGTATAGCCTGACGAAAAGTCGGCGATTATAGCGGTAATGATCAATTCCCTCACGCAAGTTCGTCAGGCTTTATTCATTACACCCGTGGTTGAGATTGAACCTCAGCAAGGTTTTTTTAGCTGTCCTGTTTCTGAACAAGCTCTGTTCCGGCCTTGGGGGCGCTGTACCAGCAGTGATATAGTTCGCCGCCAGTTCGGTCCGCGCAGCTTTTTTGTCTATTCGGCGCAAGCATTTGTCGAAAACAAGGTGTCTGAGTGAAAGGCTGCATCCCAAGGAGTTTAGATGAGTGCCGATAACGCCTACGCGGTCGAGCTGAAGGGTCTTTCCTTCAAGCGCGGTACGCGCAGCATCTTCAATAATGTGGATATTCGCATTCCCCGCGGCAAAGTCACGGGCATCATGGGGCCGTCCGGCTGTGGCAAGACGACGCTGCTGCGCCTGATGGGCATGCAATTGCGCCCGTCTGCCGGTGAAGTCTGGGTCAATGGCCAGAATCTGCCAACGCTCTCGCGCAGCGACCTGTTCGATGCGCGCAAGCACATGGGCGTGTTGTTCCAGAGTGGTGCGTTGTTTACCGACCTCGACGTTTTCGAAAACGTAGCGTTCCCGCTGCGGGTGCATACACAGCTGTCCGATGAAATGATTCGTGACATCGTGTTGCTGAAATTGCAGGCCGTAGGGCTGCGCGGCGCCATCGATTTGATGCCCGACGAGTTGTCTGGTGGCATGAAGCGTCGTGTCGCCCTGGCCCGTGCCATCGCCCTCGACCCGCAAATTCTCATGTACGACGAACCTTTCGTTGGCCAGGACCCGATTGCCATGGGCGTCCTGGTGCGCCTGATCCGCCTGCTCAACGATGCGTTGGGTATCACCAGTATCGTGGTCTCCCACGACCTGGCCGAGACCGCGAGCATTGCCGACTACCTTTATGTAGTAGGCGATGGCCAGGTGTTGGGGCAGGGCACGCCTGAAGAGCTGATGAACGCTGATAACCCGCGCATTCGCCAATTCATGACCGGCGATCCCGATGGCCCGGTGCCTTTTCACTTTCCGGCAGCGGACTACCGCTCAGATCTTCTGGGGAAGCGCTGATGCGCAAGACATCTTTACTCGAAAAGGTTCGCCTTTTCGGACGCTCCGGCATCGATATCATCGGTGTGCTGGGCCGTTCGACGATTTTCCTGTTTCATGCGTTGCTCGGCCGCGGCGGTATTGGCGGCGGTTTTGGCTTGCTGATCAAGCAACTGCACTCCGTGGGTGTGATGTCCCTGGTGATCATTGTGGTCTCCGGGGTATTCATCGGCATGGTGCTGGCGCTGCAAGGCTTCAATATCCTGTCCAGCTACGGTTCCGAGCAGGCGGTAGGGCAGATGGTTGCGCTGACGCTGTTACGTGAGTTGGGCCCGGTGGTGACCGCGCTGCTGTTTGCCGGGCGTGCCGGTTCTGCGCTGACGGCCGAAATCGGCAACATGAAGGCTACCGAGCAGCTGTCCAGCCTGGAAATGATCGGCGTCGATCCACTCAAGTACATTGTTGCCCCGCGCCTGTGGGCCGGCTTCATCTCCCTGCCACTGCTGGCGATGGTATTCAGCGTGGTCGGGATCTGGGGCGGTTCATGGGTGGCGGTTGACTGGTTGGGCGTCTACGACGGTTCCTACTGGGGCAACATGCAAAACAGCGTGACCTTCAGCGGCGACGTGCTAAACGGCATCATTAAAAGCATCGTTTTCGCCTTTGTAGTGACCTGGATTGCCGTATTCCAAGGCTATGACTGTGAGCCCACCTCAGAAGGGATCAGTCGCGCCACCACCAAGACCGTTGTGTACGCCTCGCTGGCGGTACTGGGCCTTGACTTCATTTTGACCGCCTTGATGTTTGGAGATTTCTGATGCAAAACCGCACTGTGGAAATCGGTGTCGGCCTTTTCTTGCTGGCTGGCATCCTGGCTTTACTGTTGCTCGCCCTGCGAGTCAGCGGCCTATCGGCCAGCCCCACCGCCGATACTTATAAACTTTACGCCTACTTCGACAATATCGCCGGTTTGACTGTCAGAGCTAAAGTGACCATGGCGGGTGTAACCATCGGCAAGGTCACGGCGATCGATCTGGACCGCGACAGCTTCACCGGCCGAGTGACGATGCAAGTGGACAAGAAGGTGGATAACCTGCCGACTGACTCCACCGCGTCTATCCTCACCGCTGGTTTGCTGGGCGAGAAGTACATCGGCATCAGCGTGGGCGGGGAAACAGCTCTGCTCAAGGATGGTTCGACCATTCATGACACACAGTCGTCGTTGGTGCTGGAGGACTTGATCGGTAAATTCCTGCTCAATACCGTCAATAAAGACGCCAAATGAGGAATGTGTTCATGATCTCTACTTTGCGACGTGGCCTGTTGGTACTGCTCGCGGCACTGCCGTTGATGGCTAACGCCGCTGCCGGCGGTTCTGCGCATGACCTGGTGCAGGATACGACCACCAAGATGTTGGCCGACCTGAGTGCCAACAAGGAAAAGTACAAGCAAGACCCGAGTCAGTTTTATAACGCGCTGAATACGATTGTCGGCCCAGTGGTGGATGCTGAAGGCATTTCCAAAAGCATCATGACCGTCAAGTACTCGCGCAAGGCGACGCCTGAGCAGATGACCCGCTTCCAGGAAAACTTCAAGCGCGGGCTGTTCCAGTTCTATGGTAACGCATTGCTCGAGTACAACAACCAGGGCATTACGGTTGATGCGCCGAAGTCCGAAACGGGTGACCGTGCCGAAGTCGGCATGACCGTGAAGGGCAGCAATGGCGCGGTGTATCCGGTGTCCTACACCCTGACGAAGATCAATGGCGAGTGGAAACTGCGTAACGTCGTCATCAACGGTATCAACATTGGCAAGCTGTTCCGTGACCAGTTCGCGGACGCCATGCAGCGCAATGGCAACGACCTGGACAAAACCATCAACGGTTGGGCCGGTGAAGTGGCCAAGGCCAAGGAAGAAACCGACAAAGCTGCCGGGAAACCTGCCCAATGACCGAGTCGGCCATTCGCCTTGGCGAGTCCGGTGAGCTGCTGCTCAGCGGCGTGCTGGATTACAGCACCGGGCCAGCCCTGCGCAAGCAGGGCCAGGCGCTGATCAATGCCAGCACTGCGTCCGCGCTGGTGCTGGATTGCTCGGCGGTGGTCAAGTCCAGCAGCGTCGGCTTGTCGTTGCTGCTGTGTTTCATGCGTGATGCACAGGCCGTCAAAAAGCCGGTGAGCATCCGTGCATTGCCCGAAGACATGCGTGAAATCGCCGAGGTTTCCGGTCTGACCGAGCTGTTGGCGCATCCTTAATACACATTATTAAAGAAGCCCCCCGTCAGAGTCCTGCTATGCGGGGTTCGCAGGCGCGGGGCTTTTTTGTATGATGTGCGACCCGCGCGCACTGGGCGCCCATAGAGGTTGATCATGCAGGCCCTAGAAGTTAAAAGCTTCCTTGAAGGAAAGCTGCCCCAAACTAATGTTGAAGTTGAGGGCGAAGGCTGCAACTTCCAGCTGAACGTGATTAGCGATGAACTGGCGGCATTGAGCCCGGTCAAGCGTCAGCAGCAGATCTATGCCCATTTGAACCCGTGGATCACCGATGGCAGCATCCATGCGGTCACTATGAAATTTTTCAGCCGCGCGGCCTGGGCCGAGCGCACCTGAGCCCCCAAGGCGTCGAGATTCTTATGGATAAATTGATTATTACCGGCGGTGCTCGTCTTGATGGCGAGATCCGTATTTCCGGGGCGAAGAACTCCGCCCTGCCGATCCTGGCAGCGACTTTGCTGTGCGATGGCCCGGTTACCGTGGCCAACCTGCCGCACCTGCACGACATCACCACCATGATCGAGCTGTTCGGTCGCATGGGCATCGAGCCGGTGATCGACGAGAAACTCAGCGTCGAAATCGACCCGCGCACCATCAAGACCCTGATCGCGCCGTACGAACTGGTGAAAACCATGCGTGCCTCGATCCTGGTGCTGGGCCCGATGGTTGCCCGTTTTGGCGAAGCCGAAGTCGCACTGCCTGGCGGTTGCGCCATCGGTTCGCGTCCGGTGGACCTGCACATCCGTGGCCTCGAAGCCATGGGCGCAACCATCGACGTCGAAGGCGGCTACATCAAGGCCAAGGCGCCGGAAGGCGGCCTGCGTGGCGCGAACTTCTTCTTTGATACCGTCAGCGTGACCGGTACCGAGAACATCATGATGGCCGCTGCCCTGGCCAACGGCCGCAGCGTGCTGCAAAACGCCGCGCGCGAGCCGGAAGTGGTCGACCTGGCGAACTTCCTGATCGCCATGGGTGCCAACATTACCGGCGCCGGCACCGACACCATCACCATCGACGGTGTGAAACGCCTGCATTCGGCCACCTACAAAGTGATGCCGGACCGCATCGAGACCGGTACCTACCTGGTGGCTGCTGCCGTTACCGGTGGCCGCGTCAAGGTCAAGGACACCGATCCGACCATCCTTGAAGCCGTCCTGGAAAAACTCAAGGAAGCTGGCGCCGAGATCACCACCGGCGAAGACTGGATCGAGCTGAACATGCACGGCAAGCGGCCAAAAGCCGTCAACGTGCGTACCGCTCCGTACCCTGCGTTCCCGACCGACATGCAAGCGCAGTTCATTTCCCTGAACGCGATTGCCGAAGGCACCGGCGCTGTGATCGAGACCATCTTCGAAAACCGCTTCATGCACGTGTACGAGTTGCACCGCATGGGCGCCAAGATCCAGGTCGAAGGCAACACTGCCATCGTGACCGGCATCGAGAAGCTCAAGGGCGCGCCAGTGATGGCTACCGACCTGCGTGCCTCCGCCAGCCTGGTGATTTCGGCGCTGTGCGCTGACGGCGACACCCTGATCGACCGCATCTACCACATAGACCGTGGTTACGAGTGCATCGAAGAGAAGCTGCAGATGCTCGGCGCGAAAATCCGCCGCGTACCGGGCTAGTTCCAGGAACTGCAAACACGGTCATCGTGGCGAGGGAGCTTGCTCCCGCTGGACTGCGCAGCAGTCCCAGTCTTTTTAAACAAAGATCAGGGCCGCTTCGCGCCCCAGCGGGAGCAAGCTCCCTCGCCACAGGACGATGTATGCTGTTAACTGATTTGTTTCAAATCGAGGCTGTAATGGCCTCGATCTGTGTCTGGCGCCGATTGCGACCGGACAGCAATAGCCTGATGAAGGACTGACGTTTCCCATGTTGACCATCGCACTGTCCAAGGGCCGCATCCTTGACGACACTTTGCCGCTTCTGGCTGAAGCGGGCATCGTGCCGACCGAGAATCCGGACAAGAGCCGCAAGCTGATCATCCCCACGACCCAGGACGACGTTCGCCTGCTGATCGTGCGTGCCACCGACGTGCCAACCTACGTTGAGCATGGCGCGGCCGACCTCGGCGTCGCGGGCAAAGACGTGTTGATGGAATACGGCGGCCAGGGCCTGTACGAGCCATTGGACCTGCGTATTGCCCTGTGCAAGCTGATGACCGCCGGCCGTGTCGGTGACGTCGAGCCTAAAGGCCGCCTGCGGGTGGCGACCAAGTTCGTCAACGTTGCCAAGCGTTACTACGCCGAGCAAGGCCGCCAGGTCGACATCATCAAGCTTTACGGCTCGATGGAACTGGCACCGCTGATCGGCCTGGCCGACAAGATCATCGACGTGGTCGACACCGGCAACACCCTGCGCGCCAACGGCCTGGAACCCCAGGACTTTATCGCCGACATCAGCTCCCGGCTGATCGTCAACAAAGCTTCGATGAAAATGCAGCACGCCCGTATCCAGGCGTTGATCGACACCCTGCGCAAGGCAGTGGAGTCTCGACACCGCGGTTGACTCACCCGCGCGGCCCTAAGCCGCGCCCGTCTATCCGCCTCATAGCCAGAATTCTCAGGTGCCCAAGCGGAAACGACTGCTAGTTTAGGGCGCCTGAGTTTTTGCCAATTCTATTGAGGCCCTCGCTATGACCACGTCCACTGCAATTGCCCGACTCAACGCTGCCGACCCGGATTTTGCCCATCATCTGGATCATCTGCTGAGCTGGGAAAGCGTGTCCGACGATTCGGTCAACCAGCGTGTGCTCGACATCATCAAGGCCGTGCGCGAGCGCGGTGATGCGGCGTTGGTGGATTTCACCCGGCAGTTCGATGGCCTGGACGTTGCCTCCATGGCCGACCTGATCCTGCCCCGCGAACGCCTGGAACTGGCCCTGACCCGCATCACCGCGCCCCAGCGCGAAGCCCTGGAAGTGGCGGCCGCGCGGGTGCGCAGCTACCACGAGAAACAGAAGCAGGACTCCTGGAGCTACACCGAGGCCGATGGCACCGTGCTGGGCCAGAAGGTCACGCCGCTGGATCGCGCCGGCCTGTACGTGCCGGGCGGTAAAGCGTCGTACCCGTCCTCTGTCCTGATGAACGCGATTCCGGCCAAGGTGGCCGGCGTGACCGAAGTGGTCATGGTCGTGCCTACGCCGCGCGGCGAAATCAACGAACTGGTGCTGGCAGCGGCCTGCATCGCGGGCGTTGATCGTGTCTTCACCATCGGCGGTGCCCAAGCGGTGGCGGCGCTGGCCTATGGCACCGAAAGCGTGCCGAAGGTCGACAAGGTGGTTGGCCCGGGCAACATCTACGTGGCCACTGCCAAGCGCCATGTGTTTGGCCAGGTCGGCATCGACATGATCGCCGGTCCTTCGGAAATCCTCGTGGTGTGTGACGGCCAGACCGACCCGGACTGGATCGCCATGGACCTGTTCTCCCAGGCCGAGCACGACGAAGACGCCCAGGCGATCCTGGTCAGCCCGGACGCCGAATTCCTGGACAAGGTCGCCGCCAGCATCGCCAAACTGCTGCCGACCATGGAGCGCGCCGAGATCATCGAGAAGTCGATCAATGGCCGTGGCGCCCTGATCCAGGTGCGCGACATGGACCAAGCCATCGAAGTGGCCAACCGCATCGCACCGGAGCACCTGGAGTTGTCCGTCGCCGACCCACAAGCCTGGCTGCCGCTGATTCGTCACGCCGGTGCGATCTTTATGGGCCGCCACACCAGCGAAGCCTTGGGTGACTACTGCGCCGGCCCCAACCACGTGCTGCCGACCTCAGGCACCGCGCGGTTCTCCTCGCCATTGGGTGTGTATGACTTCCAGAAGCGCTCGTCGATCATCTTCTGCTCGCCACAGGGCGCGTCGGAGCTGGGCAAGACCGCTTCCGTGCTGGCCCGTGGCGAGTCGCTGACTGCCCACGCCCGCAGCGCCGAATACCGCATCGTTGACGATAAGCAGGGGAACTGAAACATGAGCAAATTCTGGAGCCCGCTCGTCAAGGATCTCGTGCCTTACGTGCCCGGTGAGCAACCGAAGCTGACCAAGCTGGTGAAACTCAACACCAATGAGAACCCCTACGGCCCATCGCCCAAGGCGCTGGCTGCCATGCAGGCCGAGCTGAACGACAACCTGCGTTTGTACCCGGACCCCAACAGCGACCTGCTCAAGCAGGCGGTGGCGAAGTATTACGGGATCGACGCGGGCAAGGTGTTCCTCGGCAACGGTTCCGATGAAGTCCTGGCGCACATCTTCCACGGTTTGTTCCAGCACGACTTGCCGCTGCTGTTCCCGGACATCAGCTACAGCTTCTACCCGGTGTACTGCGGCCTTTACCGCATTGCGTTCGATGCAGTGCCGCTGGATGAACAGTTCCAGATCCGCGTGTCGGACTACGCCAGGCCCAACGGCGGGATCATCTTCCCGAACCCGAACGCGCCGACCGGCTGCGTGATGGCGCTGGATGCCGTGGAGCAAATCCTCAAGGCCAGCCCGGACTCGGTGGTGGTGGTCGATGAAGCCTATATCGACTTCGGCGGCGAAACCGCCATCAGCCTGGTGGACCGTTACCCGAACCTGCTGGTGACCCAAACCCTTTCTAAATCGCGCTCACTGGCCGGTTTGCGGGTAGGCCTGGCCGTGGGCCATCCGGACCTGATCGAGGCGCTGGAGCGGGTCAAGAACAGCTTCAACTCCTACCCGCTGGACCGTCTGGCGATTGTCGGTGCGGCGGCTGCGTTTGAAGACCGTGAACACTTCCAGAACACCTGCCAACTGGTGATCGACAGCCGTGAAAAGCTGGTGGGGCAGTTGCAGGCCAAAGGGTTTGAAGTGTTGCCGTCGGCGGCCAACTTCATCTTTGCCCGTCACCCACGGCATGACGCCGCCGGACTGGCAGCCAAAGTGCGGGAGCAAGGGGTGATTGTGCGGCACTTCAAGCAGGAGCGGATTGCCCAGTTCCTGCGGATCAGCATCGGCACGCCGGAGCAGAACCAGGCGCTGATTGATGCGTTGGGCGAGCTCTAACGGGGCCGTAAGGCTCCACTGTAGGAGCGAGCTTGCTCGCGAAGAACGTTAACGATGACGCGTTTATTCAGAATAAACGCGGCGCCCTCAGGTTTTTCGCGAGCAAGCCCGCTCCCACATTGGTTTTGCGTTGGCAGTTAGATCAGCGGCTCATCCGGCTTCTTGTTCTTCCAGCCATCATTGCCCGGCAGCAGCAGATTCAAGGCAATCGCTACCACCGCACACAGGGCGATGCCCTTCAGGCCAAAGTCATTCGGGCCAGTGCCGGTACCTACCAGCACACCGCCAATCCCGAACACCAGGGTTACCGACACAATCACCAGATTGCGCGCTTCGCCGAGGTCGATCTTGTGGCGGATCAGCGTGTTCATCCCCACCGCGGCAATCGAGCCGAACAGCAGGCACAGAATGCCGCCCATCACCGGGATTGGAATGCTCTGCAGCAGCGCGCCGAACTTGCCGATAAACGCCAGGCTGATGGCAAACACCGCCGCCCAGGTCATGATTTTCGGGTTGTAGTTCTTGGTCAGCATCACGGCGCCCGTCACTTCCGCGTACGTCGTGTTGGGCGGGCCGCCGAACAGGCCGGCAGCGGTGGTGGCGATGCCGTCACCCAGTAGCGTGCGGTGCAGGCCAGGCTTCTTCAGGTAGTCGCGACCGGTCACGCTGCCCACGGCAATCACACCGCCGATGTGTTCGATCGCCGGGGCCAGGGCCACCGGGACGATAAACAGGATCGCCTGCCAGTTGAACTCTGGTGCAGTGAAGTGGGGCAGGGCGAACCACGGTGCAGCGGCGATCTTCGCGGTATCCACCACGCCGAAGTAGAACGCCATGGCGAAACCCACCAGCACGCCGGAGATGATCGGCACCAGGCGGAAAATGCCTTTGCCGAATACCGCCACGATCAACGTCGTCAGCAGCGCCGGCATCGAGATCAGCATGGCCGTTTTGTAAGGGATCAGCTCGGCACCGTCGCCACCTTTACCCATTGCCATGTTGGCGGCAATCGGCGCCATGGCCAGGCCGATGGAGATAATCACCGGCCCGATCACCACTGGCGGCAGCAGCCGGTCGATGAAACCAGTGCCTTTGATCTTCACCGCAGCGCCGAGGAAGGTATAAACGAAACCGGCCGCCATCACCCCACCCATGGTTGCCGCCAGGCCGAACTGCTGCTTGGCGAGGATGATCGGGGTGATAAACGCAAAGCTCGACGCCAGGAACACCGGCACTTGGCGCCCGGTGACCACTTGGAACAACAAAGTGCCCAAGCCTGCGGTAAACAGGGCGACGTTTGGATCGAGACCGGTGATCAGCGGCATCAACACCAGCGCACCAAATGCTACGAAGAGCATCTGTGCGCCAGACAGAATCTGGCGCCAAAGCGGGTCGTTGAATTCATCCTGCATGGTCACGCGTCCTTCTGCTTGGTACCGAAGATCTTGTCGCCGGCATCGCCCAGGCCCGGGATGATGTAGCCGTGTTCGTTCAGGCGTTCATCGATGGACGCGGTGTAGATCAACACGTCCGGGTGGGCTTTCTCGACGGCGGCGATGCCTTCGGGAGCGGCTACCAGCACCATGGCGCGGATGTCCTTGCAGCCGGCTTTTTTCAGCAGGTCGATGGTGGCAACCATGGAGCTGCCGGTGGCGAGCATCGGGTCGATGATCATCGCCAGGCGCTCGTCGATTTCCGGTACGAGTTTTTCCAGGTAGGTGTGGGCCTGCAGTGTTTCTTCATTGCGGGCCACGCCCACGGCGCTGACCTTGGCGCCCGGGATCAGGCTGAGCACGCCTTCAAGCATGCCGATACCGGCGCGCAGGATCGGCACCACGGTAATCTTCTTGCCGGCGATTTTCTCGACCTGGACGGGACCGCACCAACCGTCGATCTCGTAGTTTTCCAGGGGCAGATCTTTGGTCGCCTCGTAGGTGAGCAGCGCTCCGACTTCCTGAGCAAGCTCACGGAAGTTCTTCGTGCTAATGTCGGCGCGGCGCATAAGGCCGAGTTTATGTCGGATCAGCGGGTGGCGGATCTCACGGATGGGCATGGGGAAAGGCTCCGGCGGCGGGCAAAAAAACCGGCCTAGATTAATCTATCCGAGGGTGTTGTCCTATAGACATCTAGTACGTTAGTCCATTAAGGCTTGAACGTTGCGCCTCACATGCGTACCTTTGCCCGCTTTTCTTGCCACAGCACCCCTTGGAGAGCGCCATGTCCGCTGATCTCGAGCATATCCGTCAAATCATGCGCGAGGCTGACTGCCTGTACACCGAAGCGCAAGTCGAAGAGGCCATCGCCAAGGTCGGCGCGCACATCTCCCGCGAAATGGCCGACACTAACCCGGTGGTCTTTTGCGTGATGAACGGTGGCCTGATTTTCGCCGGTAAATTGCTCACTCACCTGCAATTCCCGCTGGAAGCGTCCTACCTGCACGCCACCCGCTATCGCAATGAAACCAGCGGCGGCGACCTGTTCTGGAAAGCCAAGCCGGAAGTCTCGTTCATCGACCGCGATGTGTTGATCATCGACGACATCCTCGACGAAGGGCACACCCTGGGCGCGATCATCGACTTCTGCAAACACGCCGGCGCGCGCAAAGTGCACACCGCTGTGCTGATCGACAAGAACCACGACCGCAAGGCCCGTCCGGACCTCAAGGCCGATTATGTGGGCCTGCCGTGCATCGACCGCTACATTTTCGGTTACGGCATGGACTACAAAGGCTACTGGCGTAATGCCAACGGGATCTACGCCGTTAAGGGGATGTAATCAATGGCCAGCTTTCTTGATCAAACGCTGTTTGCGGAGTTGGCCGAGAAAGCGGCTGACAGCCCTCGTGGCCGGCATCACCACAACTTTCATCAGATGGAAGAGCCGTGCCATCGCATGGCCGTCGGGATGCAGCCCAACACCTATGTGCCGCCTCATCGTCATTTGAGTGCCGATAAGGCAGAAACCTTACTGGTGCTGAAGGGCCGCCTGGGCCTGTTGATTTTCAGCGAGACCGGCGAGGTGTTGACCAAACGCGTGATGCAGGCGGGCGGTGAGTGCCAAGGCGTCGATTTGCCACCCGGTGTGTTTCACGGACTGGTGGTGTTGGAGCCCGATACCTTGATGTTCGAGTGCAAAGCCGGACCGTATCGACCGGTGGGCGAGGGTGAGCTGGCGAGTTGGGCTCCCCGTGAAGGCGATGCTGAAGTGGCTGAGTATCAGCGCTGGATGCTTGCCCAGTTCGATTGAGCTAAAGTGCTGGGCCATCTTCCACGGAGCGGCCCATGCGCTTTTTGATCCGCAGTTGCGCCGCCCTGGCGCTGACCCTCAGTTTGCCCCTGGCGGCCGCACCGGCGCCGTTGCACAGCCAGTTCCTGCCGCCTGACGACCTGACCCTGCGCGCCGAAACCCCGGATCAGCAGCAATTGCTGCAAGTCACCGAGTATTCGGTGGTGGTGGGTAATCAGCGCCAATCCACCCAGCAGCCGATCCCGGTGACCTCGCCGTTGATGATCCGCCTCAAGGGCAAGTCCCTGAACAAGGGCGCGACCATCGCCCAGGTGATCCTCAATTTCGATGCTGAAAGCAAAAGCCTGAAAAAACCGGTGTTCGACGATAAAAGCAAAACCCTGACCTTGTCGTACCCGATGACCCAGTATCGGGTCATCGTCGATTTGTTGCGCAACGACACGGTGTATGTGCAGTTCCTCAGTTACGCCAACGGCCATATCTGGGCTGATTTGCACACCGGCGCCGTGCGCGCCAAATAATCAAGCCGACGCGGATTCGGCCGTGTAAATACACTCAATGTGGGAGCCGGCTTGCCTGCGATAGCTATGTGTCAGTGATAAAGGGGTCAACTGACCTACCGCTATCGCAGGCAAGCCAGCTCCCACATTGGTCCGTGTAGCTTTCGAAGCCGCTGTGCCGCAGGTAAACTGCTTTTCCCGTGTAAATGTCTGCAGGCTGGAGTCGGTAATGCGTAAAGATAAGAAACAGCTGATTGGTGATGAAATCGGCGACGAGCAAATCAAGCTGTTCCTGGATTTCGAGCCGGTAGACGCCACTTCGCCGTCCCTGCACAAACTGATCAAGGCCTACCGTGGCCTGCGTATCGACGACTTCGAGCGCTTCCTGGGCTTTTTCAAGGAAGCCGGCCTGGACCTCGACGGCAAGGACGAGCACGGCCAGACCTTCGTTGAAGTGATCAAGGACCAGCGCAACGCCGCCGAGTACATCGAGCTGATCGAACAAGCCCGCGGCTGATTGTTGCGGACGAAAAAAAACGCCCCGGTCTCATCGTGAGATCGGGGCGTTTTTGCTTATTACTGTAGGAGCGGGCTTGCTCGCGAAGAACCTGAGAACGCCGCGTTAAACCAGGCGCGCTGCGTCATCGTTAACGTTTTTCGCGAGCAAGCTCGCTCCTGCGTCAACCAGTTCCAGGCTGATGTTGTTCTGCGTGTTGATCTTGCGATACAGCTCGGCATCGGTCTCCAGGACCTTTTCCCGAGCCGGGAAGATCTCGTGCAGCTTGGTCGCCCACTCACCGGCGGTTTTTTCCGGGAAGCAGCGTTCGATCAGTTCCAGCATGATCGACACCGTCACCGAAGCGCCCGGGGAAGCACCCAACAGAGCCGCCAACGAACCGTCCTTGGCCGCAACCAGTTCGGTACCGAATTGCAGCACGCCGCCTTTCTTCGGGTCTTTCTTGATGATCTGCACCCGTTGGCCGGCCACTTCCAGGCGCCAGTCTTCGGCTTTCGCTTCAGGGTAGAAGCGGCGCAGGGATTCCAGGCGCTGCTCCATGGACTGGCGCACTTCGCTGACCAGGTACTTGGTCAGGTCCATGTTGTCCCGGGCCACGGCCAGCATCGGGCCGATGTTGCCGGCGCGAATCGACATAGGCAGGTCAAGGAACGAGCCGTGCTTGAGGAACTTGGTGGTGAAGCCGGCGTATGGCCCGAACAGCAGGGACTTCTTGCCGTCGACTACGCGGGTGTCCAGGTGCGGAACGGACATCGGTGGCGAACCCACGGCCGCCTGGCTGTAGACCTTGGCCTGGTGGTGCTTGACCACTTCCGGGTTGTCGCAACGCAGCCACTGGCCGCTGACCGGGAAGCCGCCGAAGCCTTTGCTTTCTTCGATGCCAGAAGCTTGCAGCAGCGGCAGGGCCGCGCCACCGGCGCCGAGGAACACGAACTTGGCATCTACATCACGGGAATTGCCGCTGTTGACGTCCTTGATGCTCACGGTCCAGCCGGCGCCGTTGCGCTTGAGGCCGGTGACGCGCTTGCTGTACTTGACCTGGGCATCCGGCGCGCTGGTCAGGTGCGAGAGCAACTGGTTGGTCAGGGCGCCGAAGTTGACGTCGGTGCCGTTCATCACGCGGGTGGCAGCGATTTTTTCGTCCAGCGGGCGACCGGGCATCATCAGCGGCATCCACTCGGCCATCTCGCTGCGATCTTCGGTGTAATGCATGTCCGAGAACGCGTGGTGCTGGCTGAGGGTTTCAAAGCGCTTCTTGAGAAACGACACGCCTTTCTCGCCCTGCACGAAGCTCAGGTGCGGCACGGCGCTGATAAAGGACTTGGACGAGCCGAAGGTGCCTTTCTTGGTCAAGTAAGCCCAGAACTGCTTCGACACCTCGAATTGGGTGTTGATGTGCACGGCTTTCTTGATGTCGATGGAGCCGTCAGCTGCCTGCGGTGTGTAGTTCAGCTCACACAGCCCGGCGTGGCCGGTACCGGCGTTGTTCCACGGGTTGGAACTTTCCGCGGCACCCGAATCCATCAGCTCAACGACTTCCAGCTTGAGGCCGGGGTCGAGCTCTTTGAGCAGTACGGCGAGGGTGGCACTCATGATGCCCGCACCTACCAGTACTACGTCGACTGCTTCGTTATGCGCCATTTAACGCGTCTCCAAAATCTGCAGCACCAAATTGACGGCATGGCTGCCAGGAGTGACGGGGCGGTTCACGTGATGCCCCAGGTTACCCATGGCCAGGATCGCCATGTCCGATTCTTCGCAATTTATCGCAAGCGGACGCTGCCGACCGGGCCTGATCTGCGTATGAACGCATTTAAGGGCGCCTGTGGCAATTCGACTTATGGTCAAGCTCGTCCGATCGTGCAACCAAATCCGTAGCGGACAGGCTTCAAGCTCCGGTTCTTGAGGAGTACTCGGTCCTGTGTGGTGGGGCTGTTCCAGACGCTGATGGTGCTTGTACAAACGCAAAACTATTCATTTGCTCGCCACACTCTTGTGAAGTTGTGAAAACCCGTTTTTTTCACGCTCTTTTGAAGACGTGAACCTCAAAAAAGGGCTGCCCCAGCCTGGCACCTGGCCCGAAATCACTGCCGGCAAGCGGCAAAACGGGCAAACAACTCAAGTGGCCGAGCGCATGGCAGCTCTGGCAGATTCGGGTAAAGACGATGGTTTGCAGAGAAAACAGCAAGCTCGCCAGCTTCACTCGATCTGTGTGGGCGGCTCTCTGTGGGCGGTGCGGGGAGCTAATACAGGAGCATTAGCGATGCTGCGAGGCCCGATCAGGAGACGTCCTTATAATCGGGGGGAGATTGTAGCGAAGAAATGCGCGCAAATGGGCGTGTTTAATGACTTTTATTAGCAGTCTGGTCAGGAGGCCAACACATGCCGTTGCTGTGGCTGCGAAACCCGTGGGTTGATCCGGGCGCTGGCCGGCAGCGGGCGGTGCATCCAGCTCAGGCGAGTCTCTTCGACTTCGACCCAGCCGTCACCGACGGGCGGCAGGCTGCACTGCTTGAAGGCCTGGCAGCAACCCTGGGCATCGAGCAGGGCAAAGTGACGATGGCTGGTGTGGGAAAAGAACAATGATTTGAGAAGGCGCATGGTGTGTACCCGGTTCGTTACATGCTGCGAAGGTTGGCAGTCTGGCATGACAACGTGGTGACGGTTCTGTGTGAAAATTGTAATTTCGCCGACAGTTCAGGCGCCGTTCAGGATTTGTGGTGAGTGGCGAGCGCTCACCGTTATACTGGCGCCCTGTTTGCATCTAGTCCTGGAGAAATGAGTATGTTGCAACGCCTGTTGTTCGGTTTGATCACTGTGACCAGTTTGACCCTGGTTGGCTGCGCCCACAGCCCGCAACAACTCAGCCCGCAACCGAAAATCACCACCCAACTGGCGCCTGTGGGCCATGGCCAGCCGGTGTCGGTGCGTGTGGTTGATGGGCGTCCGTCGCCGACCCTCGGCACCCGTGGCGGCCTGTACCCGGAAACCAGCGCCATCACGGTGACCGGTGCCGACGTGCTGCCCAAGTTGCAAGCCCAGGCCGAAGCGGCTGTGCGCCTGCTGGGCTTCACCCCGTCCAACTCGCCCGGTGCTCCGCAACTGACCATCACCCTGGCCGAGCTGAAGTATCAGTCGCCCAAGGAAGGCCTGTACGTGACTGAAGCCACCATCGGCGCGACCTTCAAGTCCGACGTGACCGCCGGCACCCGTCGCTACAGCGGCCGTTACGGCGCATCCCTGGACCAGCGCTTCGGCATGGCGCCGAACCAGGAGACCAACACCAAGCTGGTCAGCGATGTGTTGAGCGATGCCCTGACGCGTCTGTTCAAGGACCCGAGCATCGGTTCGCTGCTTAGCTCGCAATAACTGTCAGGCGGGCGCGGAGCGCCCCAGTCGGCATTCCTTTGCGGCGCGTGGGAACGATCACCGGGCTCAGCGATGAGCCCGGTTTTTTTTCGCCTGCAGTTTTCATGCAGCCGTTTCGACATAAAAGTCCAGCACACTCACGCCAGTCAGCAAATCCAGCTCCGGCAGGTCGGCATGCTGATGCCCGCCGAGGGCGCAGTACACCAGCCAGTGGCGGTCCTGCACATTGAACGCCAGGCCGCCCACCAGCGCCTCTTGCTCATCACTTGGGGAAATCAGATACAGCCGATCCTGGTTCTGCGCGTGCAACATGACAAGCTCCCGGGCTTTCGAAGGGCAACAGAGTGGCTTGTTAAGGTGACGTTCAGGTGACGCTGTAAATTACTGGATACATTAGCCGTCAATGGGGAAGGAGTAATGACGCGCAGGCGGCGCATATCATTCAGGTTTGTATCTGGATTGATACCTGGACACTGATACATCGAGGTTTGCGATGTCGCTGACCGCACTACTGCTCAATTCCCTTGCCCTGTTGCTCGCCTGCCCGGCGGCTTGGTTGTTGTTTGTCACACGCCTGCGCGAACAGCGCGCGATGGCCAGGCTTGCCGCACAAAGCGAACTGCGGGCCATTGATCAACCGATGTTGTTTCTTGATGTGCTGACGCAACGTACCCATCGCCTGTTCTACCGGCTGGGTTTTGTCTGTCTGGGGCTGGCGTTGCTGGTTTCCTTGCTCAGTACCCGATTGTAAGAACACCCTGAAAACAAATGTGGGAGCGGGCTTGCTCGCGAATGCGGTGGATCAGTCACCAGATGTATTGACTGACACTCTGCATTCGCGAGCAAGCCCGCTCCCACATTAGGTTTGCGCTGTTGCTGGTACCGGGTTACAGGGCAATCCCGGCCTTGACCCGGTACTGATTCCTCACCGGCGTCGCGTATTGCAGCACCAGATATGGCCGATGCTCTACCGGGCATGCATTCAAGCGTCGCTCCCACTCGGCTTTCGCCTTGGCCAACTCATCCGCCGGGAACACCTCGGCTGCGGTCGGCACCTGCAATTGCGGGTCGGCATCGCTCCATTGGGCGTACGCCAGGTAGTGCACCGGGAACAACCGATAACCGCCCAGAATCTGCCGGTCCATCTCGATCGCCAGCAGTTTGGTGTCTTCGAACGCCTCGGTGATCGGCGGCGCGAAGTTGACGTGCACCCGGCCCTTGTAACCGGTGATGCCCAGCGCAATGCTCACGTCATCTTCCCCCGGCGCCTTGCTGTAGGTGCCGGTGGTGGCGCGGATGTACAGCTCGCGGGCCTTGGCTGCGTCGCACGGGTCGTATTCGTAGCTGATGGACACCGGCGTCAGGTTCAGTGACTGGATGACTTCGGCGAACGGCTCGTCCTTGCGGCTCATGTGGAACATCTTGAGGATCGCCGATTCGGTGCGATCATCCCCATCCTTGGCGCGGCCTTCGGCCTGGGCGATCCAGATCGACTGGCAGTCATTGCGAATCGAATGGTTGATGTACGCCGACAGCAACTGATAAGCCGCCATCTTCTCTTTGCGCCCGGTGATCGAGCGGTGCACGATGAAACTCTTGTTCAGGCGCATCAAGTCGCTGACAAACGGCTTTTGCAGCAGGTTGTCACCGATGGCGATCCGTGGCGTGGGCAGGCCGGCGTGGTACACGGCGTAGTTGACGAAGGCCGGGTCCATCACGATGTCGCGGTGGTTGGCCAGGAACAGGTAGGCGCTGCCGGACTTGAACTGCTCGACGCCGGTGTAGGTCACCCCGTCGGTCGCCCGCTCGATGGTGTGGTCGACGTAAAACTCGACTTTGTCCTGTAGCGTGGCCACGGTGGTGACGCCGGCAAACTCACGGCGCAGTTTATGGGCGATCATCGGCTTGAGCAGCCAGCCGAAGGCGCCGGCAAAGCGCGGGAAGCGAAAGTGGGTCAGGATGTCCAGAAAGGCCTTGTCACTGAACAGTCGGGCCAGCACTGCCGGGACTTCGCTGTCGTTGTAAGGTCGGATGGTATCGAATTCGCCCATCATGCTCTCTTGTTAGAAACGGCTAGGGTAAGTAAAGGTTTGGAACAATAAATATCAGGGCGTGGTCCGGGCAATTGGCCGGGACGAAAAATAGCCCTGTAAATAGACCGGCGATTATACGCACAAGTCACCTTGGAGACCGCGATGGAAGAAGAGTCGTACGAATGTCCTTATTGTGGAGAGGTAGTCACCGCGCTACTGGACCTGTCGGCGGGCGATCAGGAATATATAGAGGATTGCCCGGTGTGCTGCCGGCCTATTGTTTTCGAGCTGCAGGTTCATGACGGCGAATGGATGCTCAACGTACGCAGCGAGAACGAATAAATAAAAGGTACGCCCATGCAGCGAATCTACGAGCCGGAAAACCTGATGGAAGGTGAGCTGCTGCAAGGCATGCTCGAAAGCGAGGGCGTCACCGCGCACCTGGTGGGGCGCGATTTGCTCGGTGGCACCGGCGAATTACCGATCTATGGCCTGCTGGCCCTGGCAGTGGAGAATGACCAGGCGGCCTACGCCCGTGAGCTGATCACTGCCTACAACGGCGCGCAACCGGTGCCCGGCGATGAACCCGACAGCTTTCCCGACGTGTTGGTCTGTTAGGCTGTCGGCCAGTTTCTCCAAGAGTCGTGTTGCCCCATGTGTGGACGTTATGCCCTGTTTCGCTGGAACCCCTCGTTTGCTGCCTTGCCGGGCTTTCCGGCCGACCAGCAGGCCCAGTGGAACATTTCTCCGAATGATTCGGTGCTGATCCAGCGCCTCAGCGACGGCCAGCACACCCTGGCTCGGGCGCGCTGGGGCCTGACGCCGCCCTGGCTGACCGATCTCTCGCGCACTCCTGCCCATGCCCGCGCGGAAACCCTGGCAGAGCAACCGATGTTTCGCGAAGCCTTTCGCCAGCGCCGCTGCCTGTTGCCGGCCAATGGTTTCTACGAATGGCGCGGCACCCAGCGCAAGCGCCCGTACTGGCTGACGCCGGGGGAGGGCAGCACGCTGTTTTTTGCGGCAATCTGGGAAGCGTATCCGGTGCAGGAGCAGGTGTGGCTGAGCACGGCGGTAGTGACCCAGGCTGCGCAGAGTCAGCGCCGGCCGCTCATTCTGGATGCGGCGGGGCAGGCCGCCTGGTTGAACCCCGAGACACCGTTGCACACCTTGCAGGCTTTGTTGGCCAGTGAACCCACTGCGTTGCGCGAGCGGGTGCTGGCCAATATGGTCAACGATCCGAAGCTGAATGGGCCGGAGTGCCTGACTCCGGGTTAGCCTCGAGGACGTCAATGTGGGATATGTCTGAAATCTGGCCGCTACACGTCTGTTGTATCTGGCGCCGATACAATTGGCCGACTACGATACGCGCCATGTTTCCAGGGAGCAGGTTGATGAAAAAGACGGTAGCGGTATGTGCGTTGGGCGCGGCGGTATTGCTCGCGGGTTGTCAGTCGGTCAACACCACCAGCGGCGGCGCCGTGGGCGTTGAGCGCAAGCAGTACATGTTCAGTATGTTGTCGAGCCAGGAAGTCGACCAGATGTATGCGCAGTCGTACCAGCAGACCCTGGGTGAAGCCAGTGGCAAAGGGCTGGTGGACAAGACCAGTGCCAACGCCAAGCGCGTGCAGGCAATAGCCAACCGCTTGATCGCCCAGGCGCCCACCTTCCGCTCGGATGCGGCGCAGTGGAAGTGGGAAGTGAACCTGATCAAAAGTGACGAGATGAACGCCAACTGCGGGCCTGGCGGCAAGATCTTTGTCTACAGCGCGTTGATCGACAATCTCAAACTGACCGACGACGAACTCGCCGCCGTGATGGGTCATGAAATTGCCCACGCCTTGCGTGAACACGGCCGAGAAGCCATGTCCAAGGCTTACGGTATCGAAATGGCGAAGCAGGGAGCCGGTGCCTTGTTCGGCCTGGGTCAGGACAGCCTGGCGCTGGCCGATACCGTGGCCAACTACGGCATGACCTTGCCCAACAGCCGCAGCAACGAAAACGAAGCGGACCTGATTGGCCTGGAGTTGTCGGCGCGTGCCGGTTACAACCCGAACGCGGCAATTACCCTGTGGAACAAAATGGCCAAGGCCTCGGAAGGCTCGCCACCTGAGTTCATGAGCACTCACCCGGCCTCCGACAGCCGGATCGCCTCGTTGCAGGCGGCGATTCCGAAGGTGATGCCGTTGTATCAGCAGGCCAAAAAATCCTGAGAATGATCATTCCCACACCGTGTGTGGGAATGACCTGGCTTACCTAGATCCAGCCACTGCTCTGCATGGCCTTGTACACCGCGACAATGGCCAGGATGAAAAACGCCGTAGCCGCCAGTCGACGAATCAGCGTCAGCGGCAATTTGTCCGCCGCGAAATTCCCCGCCAGCACCACCGGTACGTTGGCAATCAACATGCCCAGGGTCGTGCCGATAATCACCAGCCACAGTTCCGGGTATTGCGCCGCGAGCATCACGGTAGCGATCTGGGTCTTGTCGCCGATTTCCGCGAGGAAGAACGCGATCAACGTGGTCAGGAATGGCCCGAACTTGCGGGAAGTACTGGCTTCGTCATCGTCGAGCTTGTCGGGCACCAGGGTCCAGAGCGCGGTGGCACAGAAGCTCGCCGCGAGGATCCAGTGCAATACCGCATCCGAGAAGAAACTCCCGAACCAGGCCCCCACGGCACCGGCGGCCGCATGGTTGGCCAGGGTCGCGGCGACGATGCCGGCGATGATCGGCCAGGGTTTGCGAAAGCGTGCAGCGAGAATGAGCGCGAGCAGTTGCGTCTTGTCGCCAATTTCGGCCAAGGCAACGATTGCGGTAGGGACAAGCAGGGAATCCAGCATCAGGTAAGTTCCAGGGGCGGGTCGACACGGCTATGACACGTACAGCCTTCCCGCCCCGGGTAAGGTGTTCGTGTCATAGGTCTTGTCAAACCCCGGTCCGTCTGTGCGGACTCCTGGGTCGCATACGCCATGGCCTGTTGACCAAGTATGTTGACGTATGCCGGACGAGCGTGGCGCTCGTGGGAGACTACTCCCCTAGGACGGAGCGGATTCTGCCTAGGCAAAATCCATTCGGCAAGCCTTCTTTTGGAAAAAGATTTCAGCCGCGCTTGGCACGGTAAATGCGAAAACCCTGGCCTTCTGCCTTGATTGCGCACACGCCAAGATGCTCTTCGATCAGCGGCTGATACTTCAGGAAGCTATTCGCCACCAGTCGCAGTTCGCCGCCTTTTGCCAGATGTTTGGCTGCTTTTCGCAGCAAGTTCTCGGTGGCGAAATAATCGGTGTGCACCCCGACATGGAATGGCGGGTTGCTCAAAATCGTGTTCAGATTCATCGGTGCTGCGTCGATGCCATCACCGGTCAACACCTCGGCTTCCAAGCCGTTGGCCGCCAAGGTGAGGCGACTGCTGGCGGCAGCAAAGGCATCCACGTCGAGCATCGTCACCGTGTTATGCGGATAGCGACGTTTCACTGCGGCCCCAAGCACGCCAGCCCCACAACCGAAATCCAGCAAGTGACCGCTTGGCAACTTGTCCAGATGTTCCAGCAACAGCGCAGTGCCGCGGTCCAGGCGACCGTGGCTGAACACGCCCGGCAGGCTCACCACCTTGAGCGGCCCTTCAGCCAGCGGCACCTCGAACACCTGCGCCAGGCTTTCCAGCTCAACCGGCTCGGGGGCATTGGCCACCGTGACCAGCCACAACTGGCAGTGCCGCGCATTGTCGAGCTTGCGCGGTTTGCCGAACGGGTTCAGTTGCTTGGCAGCACTTTCGATACCGCCTTTCTTTTCCCCGACCAGGTACAACTCTTTGCCGGGCAAACGCGCCGCCACGGCATTGAGCAGGTAGTCGGTCAGGTCCTTGGACTTGGGCAGGAACACCACCGCCGTGTCGAACGAACGCTCGGGCACGTTCACGCCGAACTGGCTGCGCTCGGCAAAACGCGCGTCCAGCGCGGCCTGGTCGCCGGCGTGCCAGCTCCAGCCATGGGCGTTGGGCAGGCGGCCCAGCAGGTCGTCGGCGGGCAAGCCCACCAGCAGCACGTCGCCTTGAAAAAGTTCGGCCTGGCGAAGCAGTACTTCACTGCGCGGATCCATGGTCTGCTCCTTGAAAAGGGGCGCAGTTTATCAACTGACGACGCGCAGCGGGGCGCCGCTGAAAAAGCCCTGAGCGTTTTCGATCAATTGGCCGACGATCCGCTGCCGGGCTTCGCGGCTGCCCCAGGCGTTGTGGGGCGTGACGATCAAGCGCGGGATGTCGCCGGCCAGCAACGGGTTGCCGTTGACCGGGGGTTCCACGCTCAACACATCGGTCGCCGCGCCGCCCAGATGACCGCTACGCAGGGCATCGGCCAAGGCTTGTTCATTGATCAGGCCACCGCGGGCCGTGTTGACGATGAAGGCGCCGGGCTTGAGCAAGGCGAGTTCACGGGCACCGATAAAGTCACGGGTGTGCTCGTTGAGCGGGCAGTGCAGGGTCAGCGCGTCGACCTGCGCCAGCAGTTCGTCCAGCGGCACGCGATCGGCGCGGGCCGGGCGGCCTGGAATCGCACCCAGGATCACGCGCATACCGAAGGCTTCAGCCAGGCGCGCAACGGCGCCGCCCAACTCACCATGGCCCAGCAGGCCGAGGGTTTTGCCTTCCAGCTCGACGATCGGATGGTCCAGCAGGCAGAACTGCTTGGCTTTTTGCCAGAGCCCCGCTTGCACATCCCGCTGATAGTCGTTCAAGCGCGTCGCCAGATTGAGCAACAGCATGATCGTATGCTGCGCCACCGACGGCGTGCCGTAACCCTGGCAATTGCTCACGGTAACGCCGTGGGCGCGGGCGGCGTCGAGGTCGACGTTGTTGGTGCCGGTGGCGGTGACCAGGATCAGCTTCAGCTCGGGGCAGGCCGCCAGGGTCTCGGCATTCAGCGCGATCTTGTTGCTGATGGCCACCTGCGCGCCTTGCAAGCGTTCGATAATGTTTTCGGGTGTGGTCTGCTGGTGCAGGCTCAGTTCGCTGAAGAGTGCCCGCAACCCGTTGAGGTCCAGGTCCCCGAGGTCCAGGGAAGGGTGATCAAGGAAGACGGCGCGGCGATTGTTCATTATCAACTGTACCTTTTGCGGCGAGGTTCGAAGGCGTAATCTGCCGAGCCTATCAGATGAAATAATCAGTTACTTCCTGGAGTGTGCATGTACCTCACCGAGTTCTTGACCGTGGCACTGATTCACCTGTTGGCGGTGGCCAGCCCTGGCCCGGACTTCGCCGTGGTGGTACGTGAAAGCGTGACCCATGGCCGGCGCGCCGGCACCTGGACGGCATTGGGCGTCGGGTCGGCGATTTTCCTGCACGTAGGGTATTCGCTGCTGGGCATCGGCTTGATCGTGTCCCAGTCCATTGTGCTGTTCAACGCATTGAAATGGGCGGCGGCGGCCTACCTGCTGTACATCGGCTTCAAGGCCCTGCGCGCCCAGCCGGCCAAGCCTGCCAGTGAAGAAGACCTGCACCTTGAAGTGGGCGAGCGCACCGCCCGTGGCGCGTTCACCTCGGGTTTCGTCACCAACGGCTTGAACCCCAAGGCCACGCTGTTCTTCCTGTCGCTGTTCACCGTGGTGATCAACCCCCACACGCCGCTGGCGATCCAGGCCGGTTACGGGCTGTACCTGGCCGTGGCGACCGCGATCTGGTTTTGCCTGGTGGCGATGCTGTTCAGCCAGCAACGCGTGCGTGCCGGGTTTGCACGCATGGGGCATTGGTTTGATCGGACGATGGGCGCGGTGCTGATTGCCATCGGTGTGAAGCTGGCGTTTACCAGCATGAAATAAGCCGGATGCTGGCGCAAAGCTAGTATTCATTGGGTTCTGCAAATCATTCCTTTGGCTGATTTGGCTGAAACATAAGCGCTCTACAGTGCAGATGTTTCAGCCAAGACCGTGCAGTCAGATAAGGGATTCGTATGTTGCAGACTCGTGTTATCCCGCCCGCCGAAGGCGCCTACCAATACCCGCTGTTGATCAAACGCCTGTTGATGTCCGGGACACGCTACGAAAAAACCCGGGAAATCGTCTACCGCGACCAGTTGCGTTATACCTATCCGACTCTGATCGAGCGCGTCGCCCGCCTGGCCAATGTGCTGACCGAGGCTGGGGTCAAGGCCGGCGACACCGTGGCCGTGATGGACTGGGACAGCCACCGCTACCTGGAATGCATGTTTGCCATTCCGATGATTGGCGCAGTTATCCACACCATCAACGTGCGCCTGTCGCCGGAGCAGATTCTGTACACCATGAACCACGCCGAGGACCGCTTTGTGCTGGTCAACAGCGAGTTTGTGGGGCTCTACCAGGCCATCGCCGGCCACCTCACCACCGTCGACAAAACGCTGTTGCTCACCGACGGCGCGGACAAAACCGCCGAGCTGCCCAACCTCGTGGGTGAGTACGAAACGTTATTGGCAGCAGCAAGCCCGCGGTACGACTTCCAGGATTTCGACGAAAACTCCGTCGCCACCACCTTCTACACCACCGGCACCACCGGCAATCCCAAAGGCGTGTATTTCACTCATCGCCAACTGGTGCTGCACACCATGGGCGTGGCGACCATCATGGGCAGCGTCGACAGCGTGCGCCTGCTGGGCACCAACGACGTCTACATGCCGATCACCCCGATGTTCCATGTGCACGCCTGGGGCTTGCCCTATGTGGCGACCATGCTCGGCCTGAAGCAGGTTTATCCTGGCCGCTACGACCCCGAATACCTGGTGGAGCTGTGGCGCAAAGAGAAGGTCACGTTCTCCCATTGCGTGCCGACCATCCTGCAAATGGTGCTCAACGCCAAGGCTGGCCAGGGCGTGGATTTCAGCGGCTGGAAAATCGTCATCGGCGGCAGCGCGCTCAATCGTTCGCTGTATGAAGCATCCAAGGCCCGTGGGATTCAACTGACGGCAGCGTACGGCATGTCCGAGACCGGGCCGCTGGTGTCCTGCGCACACCTCAATGAAGAATTGATGGCCGGTACCGAAGACGAACGCACCACCTATCGCATCAAGGCCGGCGTGCCCGGGCCTTTGGTGGAAGCGGCGATCATCGATGGCGACGGCAACTTCCTGCCCGCCGACGGTGAATCCCAAGGCGAATTGGTACTGCGCGCACCGTGGCTCAGCGAAGGCTACTTCAACGAGCCGGAAAAGGGCGCGGAGCTCTGGGCCGGCGGCTGGATGCACACAGGTGATGTGGCCACCCTCGACGCGTTTGGCGTGATCGATATTCGCGACCGCATCAAGGATGTGATCAAGACTGGCGGCGAGTGGATCTCGTCCCTGGCGTTGGAAGACCTGGTCAGCCGTCACCCGGCGGTACGCGAAGTAGCGGTGGTGGGGATTGCCGACCCGCAGTGGGGCGAGCGCCCGTTTGCGTTGCTGGTGGTGCGTGATGGCCATGTGATAGGGGCCAAGGAGCTCAAGGAACATCTCAAGCCATTTGTGGAATTGGGCCACTTGAGCAAGTGGGCGATTCCAAGCCAGATCGCCGTTGTTACGGAAATTCCCAAGACCAGCGTCGGCAAGCTCGACAAAAAACGTATCCGTATCGACATCATCGAATGGCAAGCGAACAACAGCACCTTCCTCTCTACCCTCTGACACTGCTTGCCGTGCCCTCGCGGGCACGGCGGCGCTCTATTCCGAGCCTTCACTTGTGATTTGCCAATTTTCAGCCATCCTTCCGTCGCTGACCTTCGTCAGCATGGCGAAAAGGACTGTGGCAGACGGGTTGGTGATGCAAATCACACTTTAGAGGGATCAAGCGGTACCCCCTGCTGGCTATAGTTCATCCCAGAGTTTTTCAAGGTGCGGTGCTGTGAACCCGGCGGGTTCATGTGTTCGCCCGGCATTGGAATCGTTGTATTCCGGCCGTTACAAGCTCTTGGAAACGACTCACTGCCATAACAATAATGCACATGGAGTAGCGTCGATGATCTCAGCAAACCAGTTCTGGCGCCGGGCAAAACTGCCTTTGGCCGTCAGCCTCGCCTCTACGCTCGCCGGGCCTGCATTCGGCGTCAGTTTCAACATCGGTGAAATCGAAGGCAGCTTTGATTCGTCCCTGTCGGTCGGGGCCAGCTGGTCGACGGCGGGTCGCAACAAAGACCTGATCGGTGCCAACAACGGCGGCAGGGGGTTGTCGCAAACCTCTGATGACGGTCACCTGAACTTCGACAAAGGTGATTCCTTCTCGAAGATCTTCAAGGGTATCCATGACCTTGAGTTGAAATACGGCGACACCGGCGTGTTTGTCCGGGGCAAGTACTGGTATGACTTCGCGCTGCAAAACGAAGACCTGGACTTCAAGAATGTCAGCAACAACAACCGCAAAGAGGGCGCCAAGTCTTCTGGCGGGCAGATTCTCGATGCATTCGTCTATCACAACTACACCATTGCCGATCAGCCCGGTAACGTGCGGTTCGGCAAGCAGGTGGTGAGCTGGGGTGAGAGTACGTTCATCGGTGGGGGCATCAACTCCATCAACCCGATCGACGTGTCCGCATTCCGTCGTCCCGGGGCCGAGATCAAGGAGGGCCTGATCCCGGTCAACATGTTCTACGTGTCGCAGACGCTGACCGATAACTTGTCGGCAGAAGCGTTCTATCAGTTGGAATGGGACCAGACGGTAACCGACAACTGCGGCACGTTCTTCTCGCAGCCGGACGTGGTTTCCGACGGTTGCAGCAACAACCTGCGGGTGCTGAACAAGCGCTCGACCATTCCAGGCGCGGCACTGCCTACCCTGAACGCTCTTGGCGTGGATGTGAACAACGAAGGTGTGCTGGTGCGCCGTGGGCCGGACCGGGACGCCCGCGACAGCGGCCAGTTCGGTGTGGCGATGCACTACAACTTCGAGCCGCTGGACACCGAGTTCGGCGCCTACTTCATGAACTACCACAGCCGTGCGCCGATCTTCAGCGCGCAAGGCGCGCCAGCATCGGCCTATACCCGGCCTCTGGGGCCACTGGGTGCGCTGCGGCCGCTGATTGTTGCGGGCAGTTCCAACTACTTCATTGAGTACCCTGAAGACATCCGCCTGTACGGCTTGAGCTTCTCCACCACGCTGCCTACCGGTACCGCCTGGAGCGGTGAGTTGAGCTATCGGCCAAACGCGCCAGTCCAGCTCAGCACCACCGACATTCTCTATGCGGGTGTCACGCCGATCCCGGGCTTCGGGAATGCCTCGGTGCTCAAGGGCAGCCCCGGTCAGGACTTGCATGGCTATAACCGCAAGGAAGTTACGCAGTTCCAGACCACCTTTACGCACTTCTTTGACCAGGTCATGGGCGCCAGCCGTTTGACCACGGTCGGTGAAATTGGCGTGACCCACGTCGGTGGCCTGGAAAGCAAATCCGAGGCGCGTTATGGCCGTGATCCGGTGTTCGGTCCTGGCACGCTGCCAGGCGGCTTCTGTAACGCCCTTAACAACTCGACGGCCAACGGCGCTGGTCTGCCGAATGCCGCTGGCCTGAACACCAACTGCAACAACGATGGTTACACCACGGCCACCTCCTGGGGCTACCGCGCCCGTGCTATCTGGGAATACCCGGATGTCTTCGCCGGTGTGAACCTCAAGCCCAACGTGGCGTGGTCCCATGACGTCAAAGGCTACTCGCCAGGTCCTGGCGGCAACTTCGAAGAGGGTCGCAAGGCCGTCAGCCTGGGTGTCGATGCCGAGTACCAGAACACCTACACCGTCAGCCTCAACTACACCAACTTCTTTGGCGGCAAATTCACCACGGTGGATGACCGTGACTTCATCGCCTTGAGCGCTGGCGTGAACTTCTAAGCACACTCTCTTTAAGCAGTATGTTTTCAGGAAGAACCAGAACATGAAAATAACTAAAAATCTGTTGCAGGTGGGTGTGCTGGGGCTGTCGATCATGGCGGGTAGCGTCATGGCCGCTGTCTCGGCCGATGAAGCCGCCAAGCTCGGCACGACCCTGACCCCGATGGGCGCTGAAATGGCCGGCAACGCGGCCGGCACCATCCCTAAATGGTCGCCACTGCCAACCAATGCCGGCGCCGTGGATGCCCGTGGCTTCCTGGCCAACCCGTACGCCAGCGAACAACCGCAATTCACCATCACCGCGCAGAACGTCGAGCAGTACAAGGACAAGCTGGCGCCGGGGCAGTACGCGATGTTCAAGCGCTACCCGGACACCTTCAAGATGCCGGTCTACCCGACCCATCGCGGCGCCACGGTGCCGGCTGATGTGTTCGCCGCCATCAAGAAAAACGCCACCAGCACCAACCTGGTGTCTGGCGGCAACGGCCTGGAAAACTTCGAAACCGCCGTACCGTTCCCGATTCCGAAAAGCGGCGTGGAAGTCATCTGGAACCACATCACCCGCTATCGTGGTGGCAGCGTGACCCGCCTGGTGACCCAGGCTACGCCGCAAACCAACGGCTCGTTCAGCCTGGTGTACTTCCGCGACCAGTTCGTGTTCCGCGACAAGATGAAGGACTACGACCCGAAAAACCCGGGCAACATCCTGTTCTACTTCAAGCAGCAAGTGACCGCGCCGGCACGTCTGGCCGGTGGTGTGCTGCTGGTGCACGAAACCCTCGACCAGGTGAAGGAACCGCGTTCGGCGTGGGTCTACAACGCCGGCCAGCGCCGTGTGCGCCGGGCACCGCAAGTGTCGTATGACGGTCCGGGTACCGCCGCCGACGGCCTGCGTACTTCCGACAACCTCGACATGTTCAACGGTGCGCCAGACCGCTACGACTGGAAACTGGAAGGCAAGAAAGAGCTCTACATCGCCGAAAACAGCTACAAACTCGACGATCCGAAGCTCAAGTATGTCGACATCATCAAGGCCGGCCACATCAACCAGGACCTGGCGCGCTACGAGCTGCGTCGTGT
This sequence comes from Pseudomonas sp. SED1, assembly GCF_034044025.1. Classification (NCBI taxonomy): domain Bacteria; kingdom Pseudomonadati; phylum Pseudomonadota; class Gammaproteobacteria; order Pseudomonadales; family Pseudomonadaceae; genus Pseudomonas; species Pseudomonas sp. SED1. The sequence goes on along the minus strand of NZ_JAXCIS010000176.1, from coordinate 82,357 downwards.
GTGGCATGTGGTTGCAACCCTGAAGGAAGGCCAGCGCCACATTTACGCCAAGCGTGACTTCTTCATCGACGAAGACACCTGGCAAGCTGCGGTGATCGACCACTACGACGGTCGTGGCCAACTGTGGCGCGTGGCTGAAGCCCATGCCGAGAACTACTACGACAAGCAAGTGCCGTGGTACGCCCTCGAAACCCTCTACGACCTGCAGTCCGGCCGCTACCTGGCACTGGGCATGAAGAACGAAGAGAAGCAGGCCTATGACTTCGGTTTCACCGCCACCACCAGCGACTTCACCCCGGCGGCCCTGCGCCAGGATGGTGTTCGCTAACCTGCTGTAACAGAGGCCGCATCCTCGAAAGAAGCCCCGACTGGTTCGGGGCTTTTTTTTGCGGGACCACTGTGGCGAGGGAGCTTGCTCCCGCTGGGCTGCGTAGCAGCCCCAAAAACGGGAGCGCTGCGCACTCCAGCGGGAGCAAGCTCCCTCACCACAGAGTGTCGGTCGTTCCAGAAGAAGTCCGGATATTTTTTGTTGTAGTCTTTTTCAGACAATTGTTGCAAAGATCTACAAAGCTGCCGCTTTTACCGCTAGTCTGCGGACATCTGCAATGCCGACAACAGCCTTCTACAAGAGCCCGGCGATGACTGATCTGTCCCGAATTCAAGGGCCTGCCAGCGCGGTCATTCCGACCCTGGAAGGGCGCTTCTATCGACCCCCACTGCCTGACGGCTACGTGTTGCGACCGCGCCTGTGCGAACGGCTGAGTGAAGGTTTGGCCGGGCGTCTGTTGCTGGTCAGTGCACCGGCCGGGTTCGGCAAGAGTTCGCTGGCGGTGGAGTTCTGCCAAAGCCTGCCGGCCCACTGGCAAAGCCTGTGGTTGGGGCTCAGCCCCCGAGATAACGACCCGGGACGTTTCCTTGAACGCCTGCTCGACGGCTTGCAGCAATACTTCCCGCAGTTAGGCGCCCAGTCCCTGGGCTTGCTGAAAATGCGCCAGCGCCATCAACCTTTTGCGTTTGAAGAGTGGCTCGACGGCCTGCTGGATGAACTGACGGTGCACCTGTCGACCCAGGCGCCGCTGTTGCTGGTGCTGGATGACTACCATTTGGCCCAGGGGCCGGTACTCGACCGCTGCCTGCAATTTTTCCTCAACCATCTGCCCGACGGCCTGTTGGTGCTGGTCACCAGCCGTCAGCGCCCCGACTGGCACCTGGCGCGCTTGCGCCTGTCCCGGCATTTGCTGGAGCTGAACGAGCAGGACCTGCGCCTGACTCACGCCGAATCTCTGGCCCTGCTGGATCGCCACAGCAGTTCATTGCGCGGCGAAGCCCTGGATAACTTGATCCGACGCAGTGAAGGCTGGGTCGCCGGCCTGCGTTTCTGGCTGCTGGCGGCCTCCGAAGCCGGCAGCGAAGGCGCCTTGCCCCAAGGCCTGCACGGCGGGGAAGGGCTGATCCGCGATTACCTGCTCGAGGAAGTCATCGACTGCCTGCCAGCGGAAGTCCAGGCGTTTCTCTACGACACCGCGTCCCAGGAGCGCTTTTGCAGCGAACTGTGCGACGCCGTGCGCGAAGCCCACGACAGCACCGAAATCCTGCGCTACCTGCAGGCCCACCAGGTATTCCTGGTCCCGCTGGACGAACAGGGCCACTGGTACCGTTATCACCATCTGTTTTCCGACCTGCTGCGCACTCGGCGCGCGAGTAATGCCGTGTTGCCGGCTGCCAGCCTGCACCTGCGGGCCTGTCGCTGGTTCAATGCCCAGGGCTTGATCGATGAGGCGGTGGAGCAGGCGTTGCGGGCCGGTCACCTGGATGTGGCGGCAAACCTGGTGCAGAACCTCTCCGAAGAGCAACTGCTGGCGGAGCAAAACGTCGGCATGTTGCTGCGCTGGAAAATGGACTTGCCCGACAGTCTGTTGATGAGCACGCCCCGTCTGATCGTGCTCTACAGCTGGGCGTTGGGGTTGGCCTGCCAACTGGACGCGGCGCAAGAGTTGGCCAGCCATCTCAGCCGCTTTCTGCCGGCGCCGTCAGCCACCGCGCAAAAGTCGATGTTGGCCCAATGGCTGGCCCTCAGCGGGATCATTGCCCGAGGGCGTGGCGACCGCGAGTTGACCCAGCTGTACTGCAGCGAGGCCCTGGAAAGCCTGCCGCACAAACGCTATGGCCAGCGGTTGATGTGCCTGTCGACCCTGTCCAACCTGGCCATCGTCGATGCTGACCTGTGGCGCGCCCGTGGCTTGAACCGAGAGTCCCTGGAGCTGGCGCAGCGCGTCGGCAATCCGTTGTTCGAGGCATTGGCCCATTACGACCGGGCGCGGGTGCTACAAGCCCGTGGCGAGATCCTGCGCTCTCTGGATGAAGTGCGTCAGGGCCTGCAACGCTTGCAGGGCCTCGCGCCGCAACGCCTGTATGCGGTGCGTGCCCGCTTGGCGCTGTACGAAGGTTATCTGCTGCTGGTGCGTTGCCAGCCTGAAGCCGGGCTGGCTCGCCTGCGTGCCGGTCTGGCTGAGGCGCGGGCCTGCCGGGATATCAGCGTGCTGATCGGTCATTGCGTGATCGCCAGCTTCGAAGGTCGCCGTGGCGACTTTCCCATGGCCTTTGCCGAACTGGCCGAGGCCGAGCGCTTGATGCACATCTGGGACGTGCCGCCGATTTTCTACCTGGCGATGATCACCCTGGTCAAATGCGAACTCTGGCTGGCCCAGGGTCGCACCGACCTGGCCGACGCCTGGCTGACACGGCTGGGGCAAACGTACAACGGTGAACAGGCCGCGGCCGCGCCGGAGTTTCACCCGCACCTTCCGCAACATATCGAGCTGCAACAGGCAGCGCTCGACGCCATCCGGCATCAGCCGGCGGCCTCACTGCAACGGCTCGACGAACTGGCGCACCAGGCCCATAACAGCGGCCGGCAGATGATCAGCCTGATGGCGCTGACCCAGCAGGCGCAGTTGCTGTTGGACGGTGGTCAGGAAGCGCTGGCCCGCCCCGTGTTTGCCCGCGCGCTTGCAGCGGCTGCCGGTGGCGCGATGCAACCCTTTCAGCGCTTGCTGGAGCGCTATCCCGACTGGACGCGGGAGCAGCTTTTGCGGGATCCCTATGGTCAGATGAACCAGAGCCTGCTGGCACGCTTGCCGGATGTTGCGGTGGTTGAAACCCCACACACCCTTGAAACCCTAAGCTCCCGCGAACTGGCGGTGCTGCACCTGATCGCCCAGGGTTGCTCGAACCAGGAGATCAGCAATCAACTGTTTATCTCCCTGCACACCGTGAAAACCCACGCCAGCCATATCAACAGCAAGCTCGGTGTGGAGCGGCGCACGCAGGCGGTGGCGCGGGCGCAGGAGATGGGGTTGTTGGGGTAGGCACATCGATCAATGGGACCGGAAGCCCCAAACGATTTCCACCACGCGCTCTGCTACCAGCACATAAACCAGGATCAGCAGCAGCTGAAGCACCAAGTGATAACGAAGCTTGGCCAGCCTGCGGATTCCGTCGCTGACATTCAGCACCATCAGCAAGGTGGAAACCACGATCAAGCCCCAACCGGCCACGCTTGACGCCAGGACGCCGAGGAACAGCTCATGCTTCCCGGACAGCGCGTTGGTACCCGCGGCAAACAGCAGCGCACACACCAGCAGGTTCTTCACATTGTCGAAGACCTGAGTGCTGAAATCATTTTCCAGCAGTTGCAAATACCATTTCCAGAATGTGCGCATGGCTCAATCCTTGGCTCGATGTTTACTGCGCGGCAGGGCATTCACTCGGTAACTTGTCGGCGGCCTGGCTGAGCAGTGCGGCAAACCGTTTGACGTTGTTTTGCTGAGCGATCACCAGGTCATCAATGGTTGGGCCGGATGGCGACTGCACCACCGTGCGACACGTCAGCGGCGTGCGTTCGTCTGTGCCCGTCTGGCGCAGTCGCCATTTGACGTCGAGCAGGGCGTACTGCCCGGGGATCGAGTCAAAGCGCTGTACTTCAATACGCACCGCCAGGTTTTTCCGGTTGCTGGCGAGTTGGTCCACCAGCGCGCTGCGCAGCTCATCCACCAGGCTGGCGGCCCACCATTGCGTCTCAAGAATCGCCACGCCGCTGTCGCCCTGGCGGATGACAATCTGCGGCCGGTCGACCTGCGGCGGCACCGTAATGCTTTCAATGCGGATTTCACCCCCCGCGGTCAGGGACGCATTGCTGCGATGCACCGGCGTCAGGGTGTGAAATTGAATCGGCTCGCTGCGGCACGCCGCAAGCAGCAGCAACCCGGCGAGCAGCGTGATCTTCAGCGGGAAGGCCATGGTGGTTGCTCCTGTGGTCATTTGCGCGGTGGCCCTTGCAGGTCCGATGGCGCAGCGTTGTCGGGGCGACCACGAATCAGGGATTCGGGATGGCGTGCCAGGTAATCCGAAAGCTCTCGCAGGGAGCGCGACATGCGGCTCAGTTCATCCAGCGTCTGGGTCAACTGCTCCCGTTGCGGCGAATCCTCGGCCAGGGTCGACCTGGCTGACTGCAAGGTTTTACTCACGTCGGCCAGAGTGTTCTGCACGCGCGGGAGTGTCTTGGCGTTGACCTGACCGAGGCTTTTGCGCAATTCGACCAGGCTCCCGTCGAGGTTGCCGGCAATCCGCTCGATCGGCAGTTGGTTGATCTTGTTGACGATGCCTTCGAGTTTTTCCTGCAGTTGTTCCAGGTTGCCGGGGATGGTTGGAATATTGACGGGGCGCTGGTTTGGGTCAAAGACGACTTTTTCGGCCTTGGGGAAGAAGTCCAAGGCGATGTACAACTGGCCGGTGAGCAGGTTGCCGCTGCGAGCCTGGGCCCGCAGGCCGTGTTCAATGAAGTTGCCCATCAGGCGCACGCCGCCGGCCTCATCGTTAGGGTCATGCTTCAGGACTGTGAGCATTTTGGTGTTGGCTTCGCCGAGGCGTTGCGGGTAAATCACGATGCCGACGTTCACCGGGAAGCTACGTTTTTTCTCGTCGAAATCCAGGTTGATCGACACCACTTTGCCAAACTCGATGCCCAGGAACTCCACCGGCGCACCGACGGTGAGCCCGCGCAAGGCTTGATCGAAACGCAGGTTCAGGTATTGCCCCTTGCCATTGGGCGGTGCCAGCGCGGATTGCTGGTCGGCGAACAGTTCATAGGAGTGCTCCTCACCTGCCGGTTTGTCGTTGGGGCTGTACGGCGGGGCCAGGAAAGCGATGCCGCCTACCAGCATCGAGGACAAGGATTCGGTTTTCAGCGCAAACCCATTGGCGCCAACACTCACGTCAATCCCGCTGGCGTTCCAGAACCGGGTGTTCTCGGTGACGTAGGCGTCATTCGGCGCATGCACGAACACATCGATGTTCACGCCTTTGCCGTCGGTGTCCAAGGCATAGGCCACCACCTGGCCGACGGGGATTTTGCGGTAATAGACCGGGGAGCCGATGTCCAGCGAGCCCAAATCCTGGGTGTGCAAGGTGAAGCGCTTGCCAGGCTCGCCATAGGTGATGGGCGGCGGGTTTTCCAGGCCTGTGAAGCGGTTGGCGCGGGTATCGGACTGGCCGATGTCGGCGCCGATGTAATCCCCGGAGAGCAGCGTGTCGATGCCGGAAACGCCGCCCGCGCCAATACGCGGGCGCACCACCCAGAATTGCGAGTCTTCCCGGGTGAAGCTTTCAGCCTGCTTGGACAGTTCGATCGTGGCGTTGACGCTTTTCTGGTCATCGCTCAACTCCACGTCAGTCACCTGGCCGATCACCACATTGCGGTATTTGACGTCGGTCTTGTTGGCGGTCAGGCCGCTGCCGGTCTTGAAGGTAATGGTGATGCTCGGCCCTTGCTGAAGGATGCTGTGCACCACCAGCGAAATGCCCACCAGCACCGCGACAATCGGCACTATCCACACCAGCGAAACGCTGAAGCGCCCTGTCTTGATCGCGGGTTGGCCGGGGGGCAGCGGTTTGTCAGTGGTTTGCGACGCCATCCGGCATCTCCTCGTTGTGGGGGTTTTCCCAGATCAGGCGGGGGTCGAAACTCATTGCCGAGAGCATGGTGAACACCACCACCAGGCCAAAGAACAGAATACCCAAACGTGGCTCGATGGTACCCAGGGCCTGGAACCGCACCAGGGCCGCCACCAGCGCCACTACGATGACATCCAGCATCGACCAATAGCCAATCACCTCGACGAAGCGAAACAGCTTCGAGCGCTGCTTGCGTGCCCACTGGTTATTGCGTTGCACGGTGACCAGCAGCAGGGTCAGCGCAACGAACTTGATACCCGGCACCGCGATGCTGGCGATGAAAATGATCAGGGCAATGTCCCAGGCGCCGTGCTGCCAGAACTCCAGCACGCCACTCATGATGGTGCTGTCGGCGCCGGAGCCGAGCATCGAGGTGTTCATCACCGGCAGCAGGTTGGCGGGGACGTAAAACGCCAGTGCCGTCAGCATGTAGGCCCAGGTGCGGGTCAATGAGTGGACCTTGCGCCGGTGCAAGGGCGCATCACAGCGTTCGCACGCATCGGGGGTGGCGCGGGTGTCACAGGCCTGGCCGCAGCTGTGGCACAGGCACAGGTTCAGCTCGCTGGCGGTCGGTGGCCGGTTCATAAGGTGTCCCACAGGTCGCGAATATCGCGCCCGGCAATGCGGATCAGCAACAGGCTGAGCGCCGCCAGGGCAAACAGGCCGGTGCCAGGCAACACATCCAGCATCCCGGCGAGCTTGAACACCGCCACCATCGCGCCCAGCAGGCAAACTTCCAGCATGCTCCAGGGCCGGAGGGCTTCGAGCCAGCGCATGCAGACTTTGAACGCCGGTGAGCGCCTGCCCTTCATCGCAAAGCCCAGCACCCACATCAGCAGCAGCAACTGGAAGACTGGAGCGATGATGATGGAGATCGCCGCCACCAGCGCGATAAAGGTAATCGGGCCCTGGGCCAGCGCAACCACGGAGTCCCATAAGGTGGCGCTGCTTTTCAGGCCTTGCAGGCTGATGCTCATTACCGGGTAGAAGTTGGCGAAAACCCACAGCATGGCGGCAGTCAGGGTCAGCGCCAGGCGTTGTTCCACCGACAGCCCGTTATAGCGCTGGAGCACGCCAGCGCATCGGGTGCAGAGGGTTTTCTGATGTTTGCCGAGCGTGACTTTTTCGTACACGCAATCGCAGTGTTCACAGATGATCAATGGGCTGAGGGTCGCCACGAGTCCCACTCCAAGCGCTATAGGTTGCGCGTTGTACGTCTGGCGCCAGAGTAGCTTAGCAGTTGGCTGGTTTGATACCCGTGCACTTGCGGGTGCTTTCGGATCGGGCGTCTCGTCGAACATACTGTGCCCAAGAGTGTGTCTTCGAATTTGCAGGAATAGCCATGAATATTCAGTCCCCCGCGCTGATCCGCGAAACCTTCCCGGTTGGCCCGTTGCAGTGCAACTGCACAATTATCGGCGACCCCGTCACCAAGAAAGCCATCGTGGTCGATCCGGGCGGCAATCACGAGTTGATCCTGGCGCGCCTCGATGCGCTGGGCCTGAAGGTCGTCAGCATTATTCACACCCACGCCCATCTGGATCACTTCCTGGCTTCCGGGCAGTTGAAGGAAAAGACCGGCGCCACGTTGCACCTGCACAAGGAAGACCAGTTTCTGTGGGACAACCTGGAAATGCAGTGCCAGATGTTCCGCGTGCCGTACACACCCGTGCCGCCGCCGGATCGCTGGCTGGAGGATGAAGAGGAGCTGGCCTGCGGTTGTGGGGTCGCCTTGCACACACCTGGACACACACCGGGCTCAATGAGTTTCTGGTTCGCCGATGCGAAGTTGCTGATTGCCGGCGACACCCTGTTTCGGCGTGGCGTCGGGCGTACGGATTTGTGGGGCGGAGACCAGGCGACCATCGTGCGTTCGATCAAGCAACGGCTCTACACCCTGGATGAGACGGCGGTTGTGGTGGCGGGGCATGGTCCGGACACGCGCCTGGGAGATGAAATGCGTGAGAATCCGTTCGTGCGGGCGTGAAGGGAAACCGGGGTAGTTTTTCGGATACCAAATGGCGACTATCGGACGAAACTTATAGAAAAAATGACAATTACCGTTCAGCAAGTCTCTGCTAGGGTTTGACTGTGCACACCGGTGACCGGACATGGAATTTTTGCCGTTTGTCGTGTTCCAAGCTCGGCACAGGTCCATTGCCAATGTCCTCTGCATCACAGAATGCAAAAGTAGGAGCTTCCTTCATGTTCACTTCTCGTCGTCTGCTTGTTGTCGCTACCGCCGTAGCCTTGTTGTCCGGCTGCGCTTCACCTAATCCTTATGACGGCAGCCAGGGACAGGCGAATAATGGTTCAGAGGGCGGCATCAGCAAAACCGCCAAATACGGTGGCCTGGGGGCCCTGGCCGGTGCGCTGGCAGGTGCCGCCATTGACCACAACAACCGCGGCAAGGGCGCGCTGATCGGTGGCGCTATCGCCGGCCTCGGCGCTGCCGGCTATGGCTACTACGCGGACCAGCAGGAAAAGAAACTGCGCGAAAGCATGGCCAATACCGGGGTTGAAGTGCAGCGCCAGGGCGATCAGATCAAGCTGATCATGCCGGGTAACATCACCTTCGCCACCAACTCGGATGCGATCTCCAGCAGCTTCTACACGCCGCTGAACAACCTGGCGAACTCCCTCAAGCAGTTCAACCAGAACACCATCCAGATCGTTGGCTACACCGACAGCACCGGCAGCCGCCAGCTCAACATGGACCTGTCCCAGCGTCGTGCGCAGAGCGTGGCTAATTACCTGACGTCCCAGGGTGTCAGCCCGACCAACCTGACTGCTCGCGGTGCCGGCCCGGATAACCCGATTGCCAGCAACGCTGACGTCAATGGCCGTGCCCAGAACCGTCGCGTAGAGGTTAACCTGGGTCCGATTCCTGGCCAGCAATACGGTCAGCCGGGCGCCCAGCAGCAACAGGCGCCGCAACAGAACAACCAGTTCCAAGGCAACCCGTACCAGCAGTACCAGTAACCGCCAGCCAATAAAAAGGGCGCCGTGCAATCAATGCACGGCGCCCTTTTTTGTGGTCGTTGATGACATCAGTCGATGTATTCGAACACCTTCACAATCTTCTGTACGCCCGACACACTTTGTACCAGGTTGGCAGAGCGGGTGGCTTCTGCCTGGGTCAGCAGGCCCATCATGTAGACGATGCCGTTATCAGTGACGATCTTGATCCGCGAGCCGGGGATCGCACTGTCGGTCAGCATCTGGGTCTTGATCTTGGTGGTCAGCAGCGCATCGTTGCTGATCGCCAGCAGCGTGATCGGCTCCATCACCTGCAATTCATTGTGGACTTTCTTGACCCGTTGTACGGCGGAGGCGGCTTGTTCAGCCTGGGCCTTGAGGTCGGCACGCGGGGTTTGCCCGGTGAGCAGTACCACGCCGTTGAAGCTGACGACCACGATGCGCGACGCACCGTTGCCCAGGTCCGGAGCGGCCTTGGAAACGTTGACGGATACTTTGGTTTCGATCAGCGAGTCATCGATTTTGCTGCCGAAAGTACGGGTGCCTTTATCGTCCTGGATGGGCGTGTCGCGGCTTGCTTCGATTACCGAACTGCAGCCGCTGATGCCTAGGCACAGCGTGATTGCCAATAGGCTAAGGCGTTTAACGGTCATTCTTCACTCCCGAACAGTTGGCTGTCGATCAGATCGCACAGGCAGTGGATCGCCAGCAGATGGACTTCCTGAATACGTGCGGTGACATTGGCCGGGACGCGAATTTCCACGTCTTCGGGCAGCAGCAGCGAAGCCATGCCGCCGCCGTCGCGTCCGGTCAATGCTACGACAATCATTTCACGATCATGTGCGGCCTGGATCGCTTGAATAATGTTCGCCGAGTTACCGCTGGTGGAGATCGCCAGCAGTACGTCACCCGGCTGGCCAAGGGCGCGAATCTGTTTGGAGAAAATTTCGTTGTAGCTGTAGTCGTTGGCGATCGAGGTGATCGTCGAGGTGTCGGTGGTCAAGGCGATGGCCGGCAGGCTCGGGCGCTCACGCTCGAAGCGGTTGAGCAGCTCGGAGGAGAAATGCTGGGCATCGCCGGCCGAACCGCCGTTGCCGCACGAAAGCATTTTGCCTTCGTTGAGCAAGGCGTTGACCATGACCTGACTGGCTTGCTCGATGTGCGGTGCAAGTACGTCCATCGCCTGTTGCTTGGTATCGATACTGGCCTGGAAAAGCTGGCGAATTCGGGATTGCATGTCCATCTGTGTGACCTTAAGTAGCGCGGCTGTTTGGCACAGGAATGTGCAGCCCGCAAAGCAAAGAGCAAAAGTGTGCGGTGTAGATGTCCGGCGAATCAGCTGTCAAAGGCATCTTGCAGCCAGTTCAGATCGGCTGTTCCCCGGGGAGTGCTTTCTATGGCAACCACATCGAAACGGCAGGGATGATCGGCCCAGCGACGCTCTTTGAGCAGGAAAAACTGCGCGGCGAGTATCAGCTTCTGGCGCTTGCGCCCGTCGATACTGGCGAGCGCACCACCCCATTGTGCGTGTTTTCTGTAGCGGACTTCGACAAATACTACTGTATCGCCGTCAAGCATGACCAGATCAAGCTCGCCGCGCTTGCATAACCAGTTCTGCGCCAGAAGGCGCAGACCTTGTTGTTGCAGGTACTCGAGAGCTTGAAGTTCGGCGTCCTTGCCGCTTTGTGCGCTTGACCGCTCAGGCATCAGCGCGGGGTATCAGGCAGGCGCTGGATCTCGCCACCGACGAACTTGGCCCATGGCATCTGGCGGTCGACGCGCTGGTTGGCGCTGACGCCCAGGTTGCCCGACAGGCCGTCAACGCGAGTGTCCGGCAGTGCCTTGAGTTGCCCCAGGCGCGGCGCCAGGCGGTAGGCATCCACACCCATCGCGTACAGACGGCCGAGGCTGCCGTTGGCTTGTGGCCATTGGGCGGCGACCTGGTTGCGCAGCGGGTCGGTGGTGTTCAGGAGCCAAGGCGTCTCGCAGAACATCACGTTGGTCATGTCCAGGTACTGGTTTTTGTCGCCACTGGCGCTGAACACGTGGGACGTCGCATACACCGGCACGTCGCCAGCGTATTGGAAGTTCAGGGTCGGCTTGATCTGCTGGGCCAGTTGCGGCGTGACGGCCAGGAAGATGAACTCGATGTCCTGGCGGCGCGACGGCTGGGCGGATACATCCGAACCTACAGTGCTTTGCAGGCTCTTGGCGCGGCCTTCACTTTTGCGCAACTGGAACAGGTCGGCGATCTGCTGGGCCAGGGCTACCGGCTGGTCAACGTACTCGACGCCTACCACGGTGCCGCCATTGGCTTCCCAATCCTGACGGAAGGCTTTGTAGACGCGCTCGCCCCATTCGCCTCTCGGCACCATGGCGGCGGCGCGGTGCAGGCCATCGGCACGGGCGCGACGGGACACTTCACGGGCTTCGTCTTCAGCGGCCAGGCCGAACTGGAACAGTTGCGCCGGGTTCTGGTCGGCTTCGCTGTAGTTCAGGGCGAGGGTGGTGATTGGCAATTGCGGGCGAGCGCTGAGTTGCTTGACCAGCGGTTTCTCCAGGGGGCCGACCACCAGTTGCACGCCAGCAGCTTGTGCCTTGGCGTAGAAGTCATCGATGGAGGTCAGGCGGGAGCTGTCGTAGAACTCGATCACCGGCGGCTTCTGCCCGGCTTGTTCAGCCTGGTAGTGCGCGGCCATGAAACCTTCGCGCAGCGCCTTGGCAACGCCGGCCAGCGGACCTTCCTGCGGCAGCAGCAGGGCGATCTTGTTCAGCGGCTGGCTGGCCAGTTCCTTGAGCTTGGTCAACGGCTGCGGCAATTGCGAGGCCGCCGGGTGGCCCGGGTTCTGGGCGCGCCAGGTGTCGATGGCCGTTTGCTGTTGTTCCAGAGTGCCGGCGCTCTTGACCGCCTGGGCCAAGCTGATCCAGCCGTCCAGCGTCGGGTTGCCGCTGGCTTGCAGCTGATCGGCAGGCAAGGCTGCAATCAATACCCAGATGGCTTCGTGGTTGCTTTTGTAGGCGTCGCCCGTCAGCAGCGGAGCCATGGCAACACGCTCGCGAGCGGCGGCCAGGGTCTGGCCGTCGGCTTCATAAGCACGAGCATGCACGGTACCGGTACGGATCTGCTGTTCAGGCGGCAGCTCCTTCAGGTTTTGCAGGCTTGGGTGGTTCAACGCCGTCAACGCGGCCTTGGGCTGGTTGCGGGCCATCGCCAGTTCAGCCGACAGGGTGCTGGCAAATACCTGCGCCGCCGGTTTCAGGACGTCCAGTGGCACTTGGGCAAGAATCTGCGCCGAGCGTCCCGGGTTGTTTTGGTGGAACGCCAGGTCAGCCGCACTCAAGCGCAACAGCGCGGCTTTTTCCGGAGTCTTGGCCGAAGTCGCCTGTTCGAGCAGTTGCTCGATGCTGGCATCCGGGGTCCGGGGGAGGTCGCCAAGGCTGGACGAGGGCGAGCTGGCGCAAGCCGCCAACAGGGCAGCGAGGCAGAGGGCAGAGAACAGCCGCAGGCAAGCGATCATGTAAGTGTTCCTGATACCGATCAAATTAGCGTGGAATTGTACCCAAGCACTGGCCGGGGCGCGATGTTACTGGCGTGAAACCGTCTATTTAGGTCGTGTAAATGTTGCAAGAGCCTACAGTTGGCTGAAATGGAGCTTGCCCCGAGGGCATATATTCAAGGCGTCTACGCGCTACAATGTGGCTTTTGCAAATCATAGAGGTGTGCGCTTTGACTGCTCCAGGTCCTTTGAATTCCACTGCTGGCTCGCTTTTTGTCGTGGCGACGCCCATTGGCAACCTGGACGACATCAGTGCGCGCGCATTGAAAGTACTGCGTGACGTTAAGCTGATCGCCGCCGAAGACACTCGGCACTCCCAGCGGTTGATGCAGCATTTTGGCATTCCAACACCCTTGGCCGCGTGCCATGAACATAACGAGCGTGAAGAAGGCAGTCGTTTTATCACCCGTTTGTTGGCGGGCGATGATGTGGCATTGATCTCCGATGCGGGGACGCCGCTGATTTCCGACCCTGGCTACCACCTGGTTCGCCAGGCGCGGGCCGCTGGTATCAATGTAGTGCCTGTTCCGGGAGCGTGCGCGCTGATTGCTGCATTGTCTGCAGCCGGCCTGCCGTCGGACCGGTTTATCTTTGAAGGCTTCCTGCCGGCCAAGGCTGTTGGTCGTCGGGTGCGCCTGGAACTGGTGAAAGAAGAGCCGCGCACGCTGATCTTCTACGAAGCCCCGCACCGCATCCTCGAATGCCTGCAGGACATGGAGCTGGTATTCGGCGGCGATCGCCAGGCCTTGCTGGCGCGGGAAATCACCAAGACCTTCGAAACCCTCAAGGGGCTGCCGCTGGAAGAACTGCGCGCGTTTGTTGAGGGCGACAGCAATCAGCAGCGCGGGGAATGCGTGGTACTGGTAGCGGGCTGGTCGGCGCCGGAAAGTGAAGATGCGGTCGGCAGCGAGGCAATGCGCATTCTGGATCTGCTGCTCAAGGAGATGCCATTGAAGCGTGCGGCGGCCCTGGCTGCGGAAATTACCGGTGTGCGCAAGAACGTGTTGTATCAAGCCGCGCTTGATAAACAAAAGGGCGAATAGTTCCGGGTTCCAGCCTGCACTCCGTCTGAACATGATGGCATTAGTGTCTTTTAATACTTGTTCTAACGCCGCCGTGCCGTTAACCTGCGCGGCGGAGAGTCGATTGGACAGTCGCTGCCTTCTATGAAAATTAGAGGGGGGAGGAAAGTCCGGGCTCCATAGGGCGAAGTGCCAGGTAATGCCTGGGAGGCGTGAGCCTACGGAAAGTGCCACAGAAAATAACCGCCTAAGTACTTCGGTACCGGTAAGGGTGAAAAGGTGCGGTAAGAGCGCACCGCACGACTGGCAACAGTTCGTGGCTAGGTAAACCCCACTTGGAGCAAGACCAAATAGGGTCCCAAGGCGTGGCCCGCGCTGGGACCGGGTAGGTTGCTAAAGATGTCCAGTGATGGCCATCGTAGACGAATGACTGTTCAAGACAGAACCCGGCTTATAGATCGACTCTCCACCTTTTTTCCTTCTGTCCGAATCTCGGGCAGGAACCTGGTAGTAACGCGAGAATCCCTCCCTGCTGAATCATCAGCAGATGCGTCTTCGTAATACCGAAAAAATCTTACTCTTAATAAATTACTTTAACTTTAAGCCCTAGCTCTTTGAGCTATTTGGCGTTGTTGAGTCAAAATTGCCGTCAAACTCTCGTTTCTCCTCCTTTTACCTTCCTAAATCTCCGTTCTGTAAGGCTTTTCCTTGAATCCGCGCCTTGACGGTGTGGTGGGCGCATTCCTATAGTGTGCGCAAGTGGCGGAAAGTGGCACAAAGTGGGTTTTTTGAACGTAAAACGCTAAAATTTGGAGAAACGCATCTGTGTTTCGCGGAGCTAACGCTATCAGTCTCGATGCAAAAGGCCGTCTCGCCATGCCGAGCCGGTATCGTGACGAGCTCATTTCGCGAAGTTCCGGACAGTTAATCATCACCATCGATGCCGTTGACCCTTGTTTATGTGTTTACCCGCTCGATGAGTGGGAGCTGATTGAAACCAAGTTGCGTGCGCTGCCTTCACTGCGTGAAGAGAACCGTCGCCTGCAACGTTTGCTGATTGGTAATGCCGTCGATCTCGAACTCGATGGCAGTGGTCGTTTCCTGGTTCCACCGCGTCTGCGCGAATACGCCAAGTTGGATAAGCGCGCGATGCTGGTAGGCCAACTGAACAAGTTCCAATTGTGGGACGAAGATGCCTGGGATGCTGTTTCTGCAGCTGACCTGGCTGCTATTCAACAACCGGGCGCTATGCCTGATGAACTGCGTGATTTGATCCTGTGACTATTGATAGCGGCTTTAACCACATCACCGTACTGCTTGACGAAGCCGTTGAGGCTCTCGCCGTACGCGCGGATGGCTGCTATTTGGATGGCACCTTCGGCAGGGGCGGGCACAGTCGGCTGATTCTCAGCCAGCTGGGTCCGGACGGTAAGCTCCTCGGGTTCGACAAAGACCCTCAAGCGATTGCCACCGGGCAAGCGCTAGCGGCCGAAGACGGCCGCTTTGTCGTTGTGCAGCGTAGCTTTGCCGAGCTCGGCGCAGAAGTGGCCGAGCGTGGCATGGCGGGCAAGGTGGCCGGGGTTCTGCTGGACCTGGGCGTGTCTTCGCCACAGCTGGACGACCCTGAGCGGGGCTTCAGTTTCATGAACGACGGCCCGCTGGACATGCGCATGGACCCAAGCCGTGGCGTCAGCGCCGCGCAGTTCATCGCCACCGCACCCCAAGAAGAAATCACCCGTGTATTCAAGGAATACGGCGAAGAGCGCTTCGCTGGCCGCATGGCGCGTGCCGTGGTCGAGCGCCGGGAAATCCAGCCGTTCGAGCGCACCGCTGACCTGGCTGAAGTGCTGAAAGTCGCCAACCCTGCATGGGAAAAGGGCAAGAACCCGGCAACCCGTGCGTTCCAGGGCCTGCGCATTCACGTAAACAACGAATTGGGCGATCTGGAAGCCGGCCTTGAAGCCGCTCTGGAAGCGCTGGAAGTGGGCGGTCGCCTGGTGGTGATCAGCTTCCACTCCCTGGAAGACCGCATCGTCAAATTGTTCATGCGTCGTCTGGTCAAGGGCGAATCCGACAACCTGCCGCGCAACCTGCCGGTACGTTACGAAGCCTTTGTGCCGAAAATCAAAATCCATGGCAAAGCGCAGTTCGCTTCCGAAGCCGAACTCAAGGCCAACCCACGTGCCCGTAGCGCTGTCATGCGCGTTGCGGAGAAGTTGCGGTGAGCAAGCTTTTCGCCAAGCCCCTCCCGGGCGGCAGCTTCTTTATGTTGCTGTTGTTTGTTGGCGTGCTGGTGTCCGCGATTGCGGTGTCCTACAGCGCCCACTACAACCGTCAACTGCTCAATACCCTGTACGGGGAACTGAGTGTGCGCGACAAGGCGCAGGCAGAGTGGGGCCGGTTGATCCTGGAACAAAGTACCTGGACAGCCCACAGCCGTATCGAAGTGCTGGCCACTGAACAGCTCAAGATGCACATCCCTGGCGCTGCAGAAGTTCGCATGGTGGCGCCATGATGAAACTTGAGGGCGCACTCTACCCATGGCGTTTCCGTTTGGTGCTGGGGTTGTTGGCACTGATGGTGGGCGCGATTGCCTGGCGGATTATCGACCTGCAAGTGGTGGACCGTGACTTCCTGATCGGCCAGGGCGATGCCCGTAGCCTGCGGCATATCCCGATTCCTGCACACCGTGGCCTGATCACCGACCGTAATGGCGAGCCTCTGGCCGTCAGTACTCCGGTGACCACCCTGTGGGCCAACGCCAAGGAAATGCAGACCGCCAAGGACAAGTGGCCGGAACTCGCTGCTGCCTTGGGCCAGGACCCGAAAGCCCTGAGCGAACGCCTCGAAGCCCAGGCCAATAAAGAATTCATCTACCTGGTTCGCGGGCTTACCCCTGAACAGGGCCAGCAGGTGCTCGACCTTAAAGTCCCCGGTGTCTACGGCATCGAGGAATTTCGGCGTTTCTACCCGGCCGGCGAAACCACTGCCCATATGGTGGGTTTCACCGACATTGATGATCACGGTCGCGAAGGCGTGGAACTCGCCTACGACGAATGGCTGGCCGGGGTTCCCGGCAAACGGCAGGTCATCAAGGATCGGCGCGGCAGACTGATCAAGGATGTCCAGGTCACCAAAAACGCCAAGGCCGGTAAGCCCTTGGCGTTGTCGATTGACCTGCGCCTGCAATACCTGGCCAACCGCGAGCTGCGTAACGCGATCATCGAGAACGGTGCGAAAGCCGGCAGCCTGGTGATCATGGACGTGAAGACCGGCGAGATTCTCGCCATGGTCAACCAGCCGACCTACAACCCGAATAACCGTCGCAACCTGCAGCCGGCGATGATGCGCAACCGCGCCATGATCGACGTGTTCGAGCCAGGTTCGACCATGAAAGCCATCTCCATGAGTGCCGCCCTGGAAACCGGGCGCTGGAAGCCCTCCGACAAGGTCGAGGTCTACCCGGGCACCCTGCAGTTGGGCAAATACACCATTCGTGACGTGTCCCGTAGCGAAGGCCCGGTGTTGGATTTGACAGGCATCCTGATCAACTCCAGTAACGTGGGCATGAGTAAAGTCGCCTTCGATATCGGCGGCGAAGCCATCTACCACCTCGCGCAAAAAGTCGGCCTGGGGCAACCCACTGGCCTGGACTTCCCGGGCGAGCGTGTAGGCAACCTGCCGAACTACCGCGACTGGAAAAAGGCCGAGACCGCAACGCTTTCCTACGGTTATGGCCTGTCGGTCACCGCGATCCAGCTGGCCCACGCCTTCTCGGTGCTGGCCAACAATGGCCGCATGGTGCCGCTGAGTTTGATTCACCTCGACGAGGCACCGCCTGCGACCCAGGTCATCCCGGAAAACGTCGCCAAGACCATACAAGGCATGCTGCAACAAGTGATCGAAGCACCGCGCGGCGTATTCCGTGCCCAGGTGCCGGCGTATCACGTGGCAGGCAAGTCCGGTACTGCGCGTAAAACCGCAGTCGGCACCAAGGGCTACGCCGAAAACTCCTACCGCTCGCTGTTCGCAGGCTTCGGCCCGATGAGCGATCCGCGTTACGCCATCGTTGTGGTTATCGATGAGCCGAGCAAAGCCGGTTACTTCGGTGGCCTGGTCTCGGCGCCGGTGTTCAGCAAAGTGATGTCCGGGACGTTGCGCCTGATGAACATCACGCCGGACAACCTGCCGGCTACCCAACAAGCGAACGCCGGTCCACCGGCCGCTGCGGTAAAAGCCAATGGAGGGCGCGGCTGATGTCTCTTAGCCTGAACAAGATTTTTGCCCACGCTGGCCGCGATCTGCTGATTCGCGAGTTGACGCTGGACAGCCGTAACGTGCGTGCCGGTGACCTGTTCCTGGCTGTACCGGGCGGCAAGTTCGATGGCCGTGACCATATTGCCGACGCGCTGAAACGCGGTGCGGCGGCAGTAGCCTATGAAGTGGAAGGCGCCACCGTGCTGCCGATCACCGACGTGCCGTTGATTCCGGTCAAGGGCCTGGCGGCGCAGCTGTCGGACATCGCCGGGCGCTTTTATGGTGACCCGAGCCGCACCCTGAACCTGGTGGGCGTGACCGGCACCAACGGCAAGACCAGCGTGACCCAATTGGTTGCCCAGGCGCTTGACCTGCTGGGCCAGCATTGCGGCATCGTCGGCACCCTGGGCACTGGTTTTTACGGCGCGCTGCAAAGCGGCCTGCACACCACGCCTAACCCGATTGCCGTACAGGCGACCCTGGCCGACCTGAAAAAGGCCGGTGCCAAGGCGGTTGCCATGGAAGTCTCGTCCCACGGTCTGGACCAGGGCCGCGTAACCGCTCTGGCGTTCGACGTGGCGGTGATGACCAACCTGTCCCGCGATCACCTGGATTATCACGGCACCATGGAGGCATACGCCGCCACCAAGGCCCGTCTGTTTGCCTGGAATGACCTGAAGTGTCGAGTGGTCAACCTGGACGACGAATTCGGTCGCCAGTTGGCCGCCGCCAAAGGTGACGGTCGCTTGATCAGCTACAGCCTGGAAGATTCCAGCGCCTACCTGTATTGCCGTGAAGCCACCTTTGATGACGAAGGCGTGCGCGCCACCCTGGTGACGCCGCAGGGCGAGCACCATTTGCGCAGCACCTTGCTCGGGCGTTTCAACCTGAGCAACGTATTGGCCGCCGTCGGCGCCTTGCTCGGCCTGGATTACGCCCTCGACGAAATCCTGCGAGTGTTGCCGAAGCTGGAAGGCCCGGCCGGTCGCATGCAGCGTCTTGGCGGCGGTACCCAGCCGCTGGTAGTGGTCGATTACGCCCACACCCCTGACGCCCTGGAAAAAATCCTGCAAGCCCTGCGTCCCCACGCCAAGGGCAAGTTGCTGTGCCTGTTCGGCTGTGGCGGTGACCGCGATCGCGGCAAGCGCCCGCTGATGGCTGAAATCGTCGAGCGCCTGGCTGATGGTGTTCTGGTTACGGACGACAACCCGCGCAGCGAAGACCCAAGCCAGATTTTTGATGACATTCGTGTCGGCTTTAAAGATGCGTCCAAGGCCACATTTGTTGCCGGTCGCGGTGCAGCCATCGCCCAATTGATCGCCAGCGCGAGTGCTGACGACGTGGTGGTGCTGGCCGGTAAAGGCCACGAGGACTACCAGGAAATCAACGGCGAACGTCACGCCTTCTCTGATCTGGTCGAGGCCGATCATGCCTTGACCGCATGGGAGGTGGCTCATGCTTAAAGCTCTCAAATTCAGTGAGTTGACCCAGGCCTTGTCGGCCCGCGTGCTGTCGGCTGATTGCAGCTTTGATGGCGTCAGCATCGACAGCCGGACGATCAAGCCCGGGCAACTGTTTGTCGCCTTGGCCGGCCCAAGTTTTGATGGCCATGACTACCTGAACGACGTCGCTGCCAAAGGCGCTGTCGGCGCTCTGGTGCAGCGCGAAGTTGCTGACTCCACACTGCCGCAATTGCTGGTAGCTGACACCCGCCTGGCCCTCGGCCAACTGGGTGCGCTGAACCGTGCCGCTTTCACCAATCCTGTTGCGGCAATCACCGGCTCCAGTGGCAAAACCACGGTCAAGGAATTGCTGGCCGGGATCCTGCGCACGCGCGGGCCGGTCCTGGCGACTCGCGGTAACCTGAACAATGACTTCGGCGCTCCGCTGACCCTGCTCGAACTGGCCCCGGAACACACGGCGGCGGTGATCGAACTGGGTGCTTCGCGCATCGGCGAAATCGCTTACACCGTGGCCATGACCAAGCCTCACGTCGCGGTGATCAGCAACGCCGGCACCGCCCACGTCGGCGAGTTTGGCGGCCCTGAAAAGATCGTTGAAGCCAAGGGCGAAATCATCGAAGGCCTCGACGCGTCCGGCACCGCCGTGCTGAACCTCGACGACAAAGCCTTCGAAACCTGGCGTGTACGTGCCGCCGGTCGCAAGGTCTTGAGCTTCGCGGTGCACAACGCCGCTGCCGATTTCCATGCATCGACTATCAAAGCCGACGCTCGTGGCTGCCCGTCTTTCACCCTGCATACCCCGCAAGGTGACGAGCACGTACAGCTGAACCTGCTGGGCAACCATAACGTCGCGAACGCCCTGGCCGCCGCTGCTGCTGCCCATGTGCTGGGCGTGTCGTTGTTTGGCATCGCCACCGGCCTTGGCGCAGTGCAACCGGTCAAGGGTCGCACCGTCGCGCAACTGGCCAGCAACGGCATGCGCGTGATTGATGACACCTACAACGCCAACCAGTCTTCGATCTGTGCCGCCATCGACCTGCTGATCAGCTTCGACGGTCGCAAGGTGCTGGTACTGGGGGACATCGCCGAACTGGGCGAGTGGGCCGAACAGTCTCACCGTGAAGTCGGCGCCTATGCCGCCGGCAAGGTCGACGCCCTGTACGCCGTTGGACCGAACATGCTTCACGCCGTGGACACCTTCGGGCCGGGCGCCAGGCATTTCGCCAGCCAGGCCGAACTGATCCAGGCACTGAGTGCGGCTGAACAAGACAAACACACCACTATTTTGATCAAGGGATCGCGCAGCGCGGTGATGGAAAACGTCGTCGCGGCCTTGTGTGCCTCAAGTACGGAGAAACATTAATGCTGCTGCTGCTGGCTGAGTATCTGCAACAGTTCCACAAAGGCTTCGCGGTCTTTCAGTACCTGACCCTGCGCGGGATTCTGGGTGTGCTGACCGCGCTGTCGTTGTCGCTGTTCCTCGGGCCATGGATGATCCGTACCCTGCAAAACCTGCAGATTGGCCAGTCCGTGCGCAACGACGGCCCGCAGTCGCACCTGTCCAAGTCCGGCACCCCGACCATGGGCGGCGCGTTGATCCTGTCGTCCATCGGCATCAGTACGCTGCTGTGGGCTGACCTGCATAACCGCTACGTCTGGACCGTGCTGCTGGTGACCTTGCTGTTCGGCGCCATCGGCTGGGTAGATGACTACCGCAAGGTGATCGAGAAGAACTCCAAGGGGCTGCCAAGCCGCTGGAAGTATTTCTGGCAGTCGGTGTTCGGCCTGGCGGCGGCAATCTTCCTTTATACGACTGCGCCAAGCGCGGTCGAGACCACCCTGATCATCCCGATGCTCAAGGACGCCAGCATCCCGTTGGGTGTTGGCTTCGTGGTACTGACTTACTTCGTGATCGTCGGCTCGAGCAACGCGGTCAACCTGACTGACGGCCTCGACGGCCTGGCGATCATGCCGACGGTGATGGTGGGCGGCGCGCTCGGCATCTTCTGCTACCTGTCGGGTAACGTGAAATTCGCTGAATACCTGCTGATCCCTTATGTACCGGGCGCGGGCGAACTGATTGTGTTCTGCGGCGCCTTGATCGGTGCGGGCCTTGGGTTCCTGTGGTTCAACACCTATCCGGCACAAGTCTTCATGGGCGACGTCGGCGCACTGGCGCTGGGCGCGGCCCTGGGCACCATTGCGGTGATCGTCCGCCAGGAAATCGTCCTGTTCATCATGGGCGGTGTGTTCGTGATGGAAACCCTGTCGGTGGTGATCCAGGTTGCCTCCTTCAAATTGACCGGGCGCCGCGTGTTCCGCATGGCGCCGATTCACCACCACTTTGAACTCAAGGGCTGGCCTGAGCCGCGGGTGATTGTCCGTTTCTGGATTATCACCGTGATTCTGGTTCTGTTCGGCCTTGCCACCCTGAAACTGAGGTAGAAACGAGTGTCCCTGATCGCTTCAGACCACTTCCGCATCGTTGTCGGCCTCGGCAAGAGCGGCATGTCCCTGGTTCGCTTCCTGGCGAACCGGGGCACGTCGTTTGCCGTGGCCGATACGCGGGAAAATCCACCGGAGCTGGTCACGCTGCGCCGTGACTACCCGCACGTGGAAGTGCGTTGTGGCGAGCTGGATGTCGAGTTTCTGTGCCGTGCCGATGAGCTCTACGTGAGCCCCGGCCTGGCCCTGGCGACACCGGCCCTGCAAGCGGCGGCGGCCCGTGGCGTGAAGTTGTCCG
The DNA here is from genome assembly GCF_034044025.1 of Pseudomonas sp. SED1. NCBI lineage: Bacteria > Pseudomonadati > Pseudomonadota > Gammaproteobacteria > Pseudomonadales > Pseudomonadaceae > Pseudomonas > Pseudomonas sp. SED1. The sequence continues at coordinate 60,324 of NZ_JAXCIS010000176.1, read as the reverse complement.
GCGACATCGAGCTGTTCGCGCGTAACGCGAAGGCGCCGATCGTGGCCATCAGCGGTTCCAATGCAAAAAGCACCGTCACCACCCTGGTGGGCGAGATGGCGGCTGCGGCCGGCAAGCGCGTGGCAGTGGGCGGCAACCTCGGTACTCCGGCGCTGGACCTGCTCAACGACGACGTCGAGCTGTACGTGATGGAGCTGTCGAGCTTCCAGCTGGAAACCACCGACCAGCTAAACGCCGAAGTGGCCACCGTGCTCAACGTCAGCGAAGATCACATGGACCGCTACAGCGGCCTGCCGGCCTATCACCTGGCCAAGCACCGGATCTTCCGGGGCGCGCGGCAAGTGGTGGTGAACCGTCAGGATGCCTTGAGCCGTCCGCTGATCGGCGAAGGTCTGCCGTGCTGGACCTTCGGCCTGAACAAACCCGACTTCAAGGCTTTCGGCCTTCGGGAAGAGAACGGCGAGAAATACCTGGCCTTCGAATTCCAGGACCTGATGCCGGTGCGCGAACTGAAAATCCGCGGTGCCCACAACCAGGCCAATGCCCTGGCGGCGCTGGCGCTCGGTCACTCAGTTGGCTTGCCGTTCGACGCCATGCTCTCGGCCTTGCGCAGCTTTGCCGGCCTTGAGCATCGCTGCCAGTGGGTTCGCGAGCTGGATGGCGTCGGCTATTACAACGATTCCAAGGCCACCAACGTCGGTGCGGCACTGGCCGCCATCGAAGGTTTGGGTGCCGATATTCAAGGCAAGGTCGTGCTGATCGCCGGTGGCGACGGCAAGGGTGCTGACTTCAAGGACCTTAAAGGCCCGGTCGCCGCTAACTGCCGCGCCGTGGTGCTGATGGGCCGTGATTCCGGCTTGATCGCCGATGCCTTGGGCGACGCCGTACTGCAGGTGCGCGCTCAGTCCCTGGATGACGCCATCGCCCAATCCAAAGCCCTGGCCCAGCCGGGTGACGTGGTGCTGCTGTCGCCTGCCTGCGCGAGTTTCGACATGTTCAAGAACTACGAAGAGCGCGGCCAGCTGTTCGCCCGCGCCGTGGAGGCCTTGGCATGAGTATCAATTTGCGGAACATCATCAAGCCGTACCCGTCGCCGCTCATTACCGGGCGCGGTATCGACCTGGATTTCCCGATGCTCGCCGGTTGCCTTGCGCTGCTGGGCCTGGGCCTGGTGATGATCACCTCGGCGTCCTCGGAAGTGGCTGCCGTGCAGTCGGGCAACACCCTGTACATGATGATCCGCCACCTGGTGTACCTGGTCATCGGCCTCGGTGCGTGCATCGTCACCATGATGATCCCGATCGCCACCTGGCAGCGCCTGGGTTGGCTGATGCTGGTGGGCGCGTTCGGCCTGTTGGTCATGGTGATCGTGCCCGGCATCGGGCGTGAGGTGAACGGTTCGATGCGCTGGATCGGCTTCGGCGCATTCAACGTGCAACCGTCGGAAATCGCCAAGGTGTTCGTGGTGATCTACCTCGCCGGTTACCTGGTGCGGCGCCAGAAAGAAGTACGCGAAAGCTGGATGGGCTTCTTCAAGCCGTTCATCGTGCTGCTGCCCATGGCCGGCCTGTTGCTGATGGAGCCGGACTTCGGTGCCACCGTCGTAATGATGGGGGCGGCGGCGGCGATGCTGTTCCTCGGTGGCGTGGGCCTGTTCCGCTTCACCTTGATGGTGGTGCTGGCGGTGGCCGCCGTGACCATTCTGGTGCAGGCGCAGCCCTACCGGATGGCCCGTCTGATTACCTTTACCGACCCGTGGTCCGATCAATTCGGCTCCGGCTACCAACTGACCCAGGCGTTGATCGCCTTCGGTCGCGGCGAGTGGCTGGGCGTGGGCCTGGGCAACAGCGTGCAGAAGCAGTTCTACCTGCCGGAAGCCCACACCGACTTCGTGTTCTCGGTGCTCGCCGAAGAGTTGGGCGTGGTCGGTTCGTTGTGCACCGTCGCGCTGTTCGTATTCGTGTGTGTACGCGGCATGTACATCGGCCTGTGGGCCGAGAAAGCCAAACAATATTTCGCCGCTTACGTAGCGTACGGCTTGTCGTTCCTGTGGATCGGCCAGTTCCTGATCAACATCGGGGTGAACGTCGGCTTGCTGCCGACCAAGGGCCTGACCTTGCCGTTCCTCAGTTACGGCGGCAGTTCGTTGGTGATTTGCTGCGCCTGTCTCGGGTTACTGCTGCGCATCGAGTGGGAGAGTCGAACCCACCTGGGCAGCGAAGAGATGGAGTTCAGCGAAAGCGACTTCGCCGAGGAGCCGAACCATGGGCGCTAACGTGCTGATCATGGCGGGCGGCACCGGTGGCCACGTGTTCCCGGCGCTGGCCTGTGCCCGCGAGTTCCAGAACCGCGGCTACACCGTGCATTGGCTCGGTACGCCGCGCGGCATCGAAAACGATCTGGTACCGAATGCCGGCTTGTCGCTGCATTTGATCAACGTCACCGGCCTGCGTGGCAAGGGCAAGTTGTCCCTGCTCAAGGCGCCGTTCGTGTTGCTCAAAGCGGTGTGGCAGGCGCGCAAGGTGATCCGTGAAGTGAAGCCGGTGTGCGTGCTGGGCTTTGGTGGTTACGTGACTGGCCCTGGTGGTGTCGCGGCAAAACTCGCCGGTGTGCCGGTGATCGTTCACGAGCAGAACGCCGTGGCCGGCACCGCCAACCGCCTGCTGGTGCCTTTGGCTGCCCGGGTGTGCGAGGCCTTCCCGAAGACCTTTGGTGCTGCGGACAAGCTGCGCACTACCGGCAACCCGGTGCGTACCGAGCTGTTCATTGACATTGCCCGCCAGCCGTTGGCCGGCCGCAAGGCGCACCTGTTGATCCTGGGCGGAAGCCTGGGCGCCGAACCCTTGAACAAATTGCTGCCTGAAGCGGTGTCGCAACTCCCTGAAGAATTGCGCCCCGAGATCTTTCATCAGGCCGGCAAGAACCACGATGAAGTGACCGCCACGCGCTATCGCGAAGCGGGTGTGGAGGCGAATGTGCAGCCCTTCATCAAAGACATGGCCCAAGCCTATGGCTGGGCCGACCTGGTGGTCTGTCGCGCAGGTGCGTTGACCGTCAGTGAACTGGCCGCCGCCGGTCTGCCGTCCTTGCTGGTGCCTTTGCCCCACGCGATCGACGATCACCAGACCCGCAACGCCGAATATTTGGCCGGGGAGGGCGCTGCCTTCCTGCTGCCGCAAAGAACGACTGGCGCCGCCGATTTGGCCGCACGCCTGACCGAGGTTTTGATGCAACCGGAACGACTGAACAGCATGGCGAGCACCGCAAGCCGCCTGGCCAAACCTGACGCAACCCGCACCGTGGTCGATATCTGCCTGGAGGTGGCCCATGGTTGAGAATCAGAAAGCCATGCCACAGCCGGAAATGCGCCGCATCCGTCGCATCCACTTCGTCGGTATCGGCGGCGTGGGCATGTGCGGAATCGCCGAAGTGTTGCTGAACCTGGGTTACCAGGTGTCCGGCTCCGACCTGAAAATGTCGCCGGTCACCGAGCGCCTGGAATCGTTTGGCGCGAAAATCTTTATCGGCCACCGCGCCGAGAACGCTGCCGAAGCCGATGTGCTGGTGGTCTCCAGCGCTGTGAACACCTCCAACCCGGAAGTGGCCACTGCCCTTGAACGTCGCATTCCCGTGGTGCCGCGCGCCGAGATGCTGGCCGAGCTCATGCGCTACCGCCACGGCATTGCCGTCGCCGGTACCCACGGCAAGACCACCACCACCAGCCTGATCGCCTCGGTGTTCGCTGCCGGTGGCCTGGACCCGACGTTCGTGATCGGTGGCCGCCTGAATGCAGCCGGCACCAATGCACAGCTCGGTACCAGCCGCTACCTGATCGCTGAAGCCGATGAAAGCGACGCCAGCTTCCTGCACCTGCAACCGCTGGTGGCCGTGGTGACCAACATCGACGCCGACCATATGGCGACCTACGACGGTGACTTCAACAAACTGAAGAAAACCTTTGTCGAGTTCCTGCACAACCTGCCGTTCTACGGTCTGGCCGTGGTGTGTCTGGACGATCCGGTGGTGCGTGAAATCCTGCCGCTGGTCAAGCGTCCGACCGTGACCTACGGCTTCAGCGAAGACTGCGACGTGCGCGCAATCAATGTGCGCCAGCAGGGCATGCAGACCTTCTTCACCGTGCTGCGTCCTGACCGCGAGCCGCTGGATGTCTCGGTGAACATGCCGGGCAACCACAACGTACTCAACTCCCTGGCGACCATCTGCATCGCCTCCGACGAAGGCGTCAGCGATGAAGCCATCGTCGAAGGCCTGTCGGGTTTTGCCGGCGTAGGTCGTCGCTTCCAGGTCTACGGCGAACTGCCGGTGGACGGCGGCAACGTGATGCTCGTGGACGACTACGGTCACCACCCGACCGAAGTCGCGGCGGTGATCAAGGCCGTACGCGGTGGCTGGCCGGAACGCCGCCTGGTGATGGTGTACCAGCCGCACCGCTACAGCCGTACCCGTGACCTGTACGACGATTTCGTCAATGTACTGGCGGATGCCAACGTGTTGCTGCTGATGGAAGTCTACCCGGCCGGTGAAGAGCCGATCCCGGGCGCCGACAGCCGCAAGCTGTGCAACAGCATCCGTCAACGCGGCCAGCTGGATCCGATCTACATCGAGCGCGGTGTGGACCTCGCGCCAATCGTCAAGCCGCTGCTGCGCGCCGGCGACATCCTGCTGTGCCAAGGTGCCGGTGACATCGGCGGCCTCGCCCCTAAATTGCTGGCAAGCCCGCTGTTTGCCGCCGCGCAGGGGAAGTCGAAATGACCACTGACTACGGCTCGCTGTTCTCCACCATCCAACCTGCCGACTTCGGCCGCGTCGCGGTGCTGTTCGGCGGCAAAAGTGCTGAGCGTGAAGTGTCGCTGAAGTCCGGCAACGCCGTACTGGAAGCGCTGCAAAGTGCCGGTGTGAATGCGTTCGGCATCGACGTGGGTGATGACTTCCTGTCGCGCCTGCAGGCCGAGAAAATCGACCGGGCCTTCGTCATTCTTCACGGCCGTGGCGGTGAAGACGGCAGCATGCAAGGCCTGCTGGAATGCCTGGGCATTCCGTACACCGGCAGCGGCATCCTCGCTTCGGCGCTGGCCATGGACAAGTTGCGCACCAAACAGGTGTGGCACAGCCTGGGGATTCCGACCCCGCGTCACAGCGTGCTGTGCAGCGAAGACGATTGTATTTCTGCAGCCAAGGAACTGGGCCTGCCTTTGATCGTCAAACCAGCCCATGAAGGCTCCAGTATCGGCATGGCTAAAGTGAACTCAGCCGCCGAATTGATTGACGCATGGAAAGCGGCCAGTACCTACGATTCGCAAGTGTTGGTGGAACAGTGGATTCAAGGTCCCGAGTTCACCATCGCTACGCTGCGTGGCCAGGTATTGCCGCCTATCGCATTGGGCACGCCCCACACCTTTTATGACTACGACGCCAAGTACGTGGCTTCCGATACTCAGTACCGGATCCCGTGTGGCCTCGACGCAACCAAGGAACAGGAATTGATGGACCTCACGGCGAAAGCCTGTGAGGCGCTGGGTATCGCCGGTTGGGCGCGGGCAGACGTGATGCAGGATGACCAAGGGAATTTCTGGTTCCTTGAAGTCAACACCGCACCCGGGATGACCGATCACAGCCTGGTACCTATGGCCGCTCGTGCAGCCGGTTTGGATTTCCAGCAGTTGGTGCTGGCGATCCTGGCCGCAAGCATTGAGCCCCGAGGCTAAGACCATGAACGGCGCATCGCTTCGTCATCAGCAACCCGCTCCCGGCCGCAAGCCGGTACCGCGTGGTGCCAGCCGAATGGTGGCTAAAGAGCCGATGTCGGCGCGCATGCCGAAAGCCAATTTTGGTTTTCTGAAGGCGCTGTTCTGGCCGGTGATTCTGGTGGCGTTGGGGTTTGGTACGTACGAAGGCGCCCAGCGTCTGCTGCCGTATGCCGACCGGCCGATCACCAAGATCAGCGTGCAGGGCGACTTGAGTTACATCAGCCAGCAAGCCGTGCAGCAGCGAATCGCCCCGTTTGTGGCGTCGAGCTTCTTCACCATCGACCTGGCAGGCATGCGTTCCGAGCTGGAACAGATGCCATGGATTGCCCACGCCGAAGTTCGTCGCGTGTGGCCGGATCAGGTAACGATCCGCCTGGAAGAACAGCTGCCTGTAGCCCGTTGGGGCGATGGACAGTTGTTGAACAACCAGGGCCAGGCATTTGCGCCCCGCGAAGTGGCGAATTACGAGCACCTGCCGCAGTTGTTCGGGCCGCAGCGGGCGCAACAGCAAGTGATGCAGCAGTACCAGGCGTTGAGCCAGATGCTGCGGCCGTTGGGTTTCTCGATTGCGCGACTGGAGTTGCGCGAGCGGGGCAGCTGGTTTTTGACCACGGGCGCAGGCAGTTCCGGCCCGGGCATCGAGTTGTTGCTGGGACGCGGCAACCTGGTGGAAAAGATGCGCCGTTTTATCGCCATCTATGAAAAGACCTTGAAAGAACAGATTACGAACATTGCGAGCATCGACCTGCGTTACGCCAACGGCCTTGCCGTCGGCTGGCGGGCCCCTGCGGCGCCCACGGCAGCGCAACCTGCTGTCGCGAAGAATTAAGAAGAGGCAGGACCCATGGCAAACGTGCAAAGCGGCAAAATGATCGTCGGTCTGGATATCGGCACCTCCAAGGTGGTGGCGCTGGTAGGCGAGGTCGCGGACGACGGCACGCTGGAAATCGTCGGAATCGGCACGCATCCGTCCCGGGGCCTGAAGAAGGGCGTGGTGGTGAATATTGAATCCACCGTGCAATCGATCCAGCGCGCCATCGAAGAAGCGCAGCTGATGGCCGGTTGCCGGATTCACTCGGCATTTGTCGGTGTTGCCGGCAACCACATCCGCAGCCTGAATTCCCACGGAATCGTGGCGATTCGCGACCGTGAAGTCAGCTCGGCTGACCTGGAGCGGGTACTCGACGCAGCGCAAGCCGTGGCGATCCCGGCTGACCAGCGCGTGCTGCACACGCTGCCGCAGGACTACGTGATCGACAACCAGGAAGGCGTTCGCGAGCCCCTGGGCATGTCGGGCGTTCGTCTGGAAGCCAAGGTTCACGTGGTGACCTGCGCCGTCAACGCTGCACAGAACATTGAAAAATGCGTGCGTCGCTGCGGCCTGGAAATCGACGACATCATTCTCGAGCAGTTGGCTTCGGCTTACTCGGTACTGACCGACGACGAAAAAGAACTGGGCGTGTGCCTGGTGGACATCGGCGGCGGCACCACAGACATCGCGATCTTCACCGAGGGTGCGATCCGTCACACCGCCGTGATCCCGATTGCCGGTGACCAGGTGACCAACGACATCGCCATGGCGTTGCGCACACCGACCCAGTACGCCGAAGAAATCAAGATCCGTTACGCCTGCGCTCTGGCCAAGCTGGCCGGTGCCGGTGAAACCATCAAGGTGCCGAGCGTGGGCGACCGTCCACCGCGCGAACTGTCGCGCCAGGCGTTGGCCGAAGTGGTCGAACCGCGCTACGACGAACTGTTCACCCTGATCCAGGCTGAACTGCGCCGCAGTGGCTACGAAGATTTGATCCCGGCCGGCATCGTGCTGACCGGTGGCACCTCGAAGATGGAAGGCGCGGTCGAGTTGGCCGAGGAAATCTTCCACATGCCTGTCCGCCTGGGCGTGCCCCATGGCGTCAAGGGCCTGGGCGACGTAGTGCGCAACCCGATTTATTCCACCGGTGTGGGCTTGCTGTTGTACGGGCTGCAAAAGCAGACCGACGGCATTTCCCTGTCGGGCCCGAGCAACCGCGACAGCTACAGAAGCGACGACGAAGCGAAAGCGCCGTTGTTCGAGCGGTTGCAGGCTTGGGTGAAAGGCAATTTCTAAAGATTTACCGCAACACCGTTTCAAGTAGTAGGCGAAAAAACTAGAGAAATGAAAGGAGAGGGAAAATGTTCGAACTCGTAGACAACATCCCCGCAAGCCCGGTCATCAAAGTGATCGGCGTCGGCGGTGGAGGCGGCAACGCTGTCAACCATATGGTCAAGAGCAACATTGAAGGCGTTGAATTCATCTGCGCCAACACTGACGCCCAGGCCCTCAAAAGCATCGGTGCACGCACCATCCTGCAATTGGGCACAGCCGTGACCAAGGGCCTGGGTGCCGGCGCGAATCCGGAAGTCGGCCGTCAAGCCGCTCTGGAAGACCGCGAGCGCATTGCTGAAGTGCTGCAAGGCACCAACATGGTGTTCATCACCACGGGCATGGGCGGTGGTACTGGTACCGGTGCTGCGCCGATCATTGCCGAAGTGGCCAAGGAAATGGGGATCCTGACGGTTGCCGTCGTGACTCGTCCGTTCCCGTTCGAAGGTCGCAAACGCATGCAGATCGCCGATGAAGGCATCCGTCTGCTGTCCGAAAGCGTCGACTCGTTGATCACCATTCCCAACGAGAAGCTGCTGACCATCCTCGGTAAGGACGCAAGCCTCTTGTCGGCTTTCGCCAAGGCTGACGATGTACTGGCCGGTGCCGTTCGCGGTATCTCCGACATCATCAAGCGTCCGGGCATGATCAACGTCGACTTTGCCGACGTACGTACCGTTATGAGCGAAATGGGCATGGCGATGATGGGCACTGGTTGCGCCAGCGGTCCGAACCGTGCACGTGAAGCCACTGAAGCGGCCATCCGCAACCCGTTGCTGGAAGACGTGAACCTGCAAGGTGCACGCGGCATCCTGGTGAATATCACCGCCGGTCCTGACCTGTCCCTGGGTGAGTACTCCGACGTGGGTAGCATCATCGAAGCCTTCGCTTCCGAGCACGCCATGGTCAAGGTCGGTACTGTTATCGATCCGGACATGCGCGACGAACTGCACGTGACCGTTGTTGCTACCGGCCTGGGTGCAAAAATCGAGAAGCCTGTAAAGGTGATCGACAATACCGTCCATACCAGCCACGCCAGCCAGCAAGCTGCCGCTCCAGCGCCTTCGCGCCAGGAACTGCCGTCTGTGAACTATCGTGACCTGGATCGTCCGACCGTGATGCGCAACCAGGCTCAGGCCGGTGCTGCTGCGTCCCGTAGCCCGAATCCGCAAGATGACCTGGACTACCTGGACATCCCGGCTTTCCTGCGTCGTCAGGCCGATTAATGGAATGTATCAGGGCTATGAAGGTGATTGGTGTTCAGCAAAGGTCTGGTCTGCTATTATCGCCAGCCTTTGTTGATACCAGTTCGCAATTTGCGCTGAAGCGGTCCAAGCCATGATTAAACAACGCACCCTGAAGAATATTATCCGTGCCACAGGTGTAGGTCTGCACTCCGGGGAGAAGGTATACCTGACCCTCAAGCCCGCACCTGTCGACACCGGCATCGTGTTTGTTCGTGCCGACCTGGACCCTGTGGTGCAGATTCCTGCTCGCGCGGAAAATGTTGGCGAAACCACGATGTCGACCACGTTGGTCAACGGTGACGTCAAAGTGGACACGGTGGAGCACTTGCTCTCGGCCATGGCCGGTCTGGGCATCGATAACGCCTACGTCGAGCTCTCCGCGTCCGAAGTCCCAATCATGGATGGCAGCGCCGGACCCTTCGTATTCTTGATTCAATCTGCCGGCCTGGAAGAACAGGACGCAGCCAAGAAGTTCATTCGCATTCTGCGGGAAGTGACAGTAGAAGACGGCGACAAGCGCGCCACCTTCGTCCCGTTCGAAGGCTTTAAAGTGAGCTTTGAGATCGATTTCGATCACCCGGTATTCCGTGACCGCACACAAAGTGCAAGCGTGGATTTTTCCAGCACTTCGTTCGTAAAAGAAGTCAGCCGCGCCCGTACCTTTGGTTTCATGAGTGACATCGAGTACCTGCGCAAGCACAACCTCGCACTCGGCGGCAGCGTTGAAAACGCCATTGTGGTCGACGCGGATGGTGTACTGAACGAAGACGGCCTTCGCTATGAAGACGAATTCGTGAAGCACAAGATCCTCGATGCAATCGGTGACCTCTACCTGCTGGGCAATAGCCTGATAGGCGAGTTCAAAGGCTTCAAGTCGGGCCACGCCCTTAACAACCAGCTGCTGCGCAAGTTGATTGAGCAGACAGATGCTTGGGAAGTCGTGACCTTCGAAGATGCCAGCACCGCACCGATCTCTTACATGCGTCCCGTCGCGGCGGTGTAAGTAACAACTCTCTTTCCTTTTGTTTTTAAAGGCTGCCTTCGGGTGGCCTTTTTTTATGTGCGCCAGGCATGGCGCGTTTTGATCATTCCCACGCTATGCGTGGGAATGCTGCCAGAGACGCTCCGCGTCTCGCTTTATTGACACGCTTGCCACCATCACAGCGTGGCAGCATCAACAACGCGATTGCGCCCGGTGTGCTTGGCTTCATACAGCGCCTGGTCGGCGCTCAGCAGTAACTCCTCCAGTGTGATACGGCTATTTTTGGTCCAGGTACTCAGGCCAATGCTGACGGTAATCGGCACAGTATCCCCGCCCACCCGCGGCAGGTGCTCGACGCTGCTGCGGATATGTTCAGCAATCAACAACGCGCCCTGGCTGTCGGTATGCGGCAGCACCACCGCAAATTCTTCGCCACCATAGCGAGCCGCGAGGTCAGCAGGGCGGCGGATATTGCCGTCGATTACCTGCGCCACCGTGCGCAATGCCTCGTCGCCACCTTGATGGCCATGTCGGTCGTTGAAGGCCTTGAAGTGGTCCACATCGATCATCAGCACCGTCAATGGCTCGCCTGAACGCTGGGCGCGGTCCCATTCCAGGCGCAGGCGCTGGTCCAGCGTGCGGCGGTTGGCCAGGCCGGTGAGCGCATCGGTGGCTGCCAGTTCTGACAGTACCTGCTCGGCGCGATGGCGCCTGCGCAGCTCCATGCAGAGCATCCAGGTCAGCCATAACAGGCCAATGCACAAAACCCCGGTAGCGCCGCTGATCAGCAGCGCTGCACGCTTCCAGGGCGCGAATATTTCCTCTGTCGACAAGCCTACGACGACGACCAGCGGTAAATCCCCCACAGTCGAGAAGGTGTAGAGGCGTTTTTCCTCATCCACACTTGAGGTACCACGAAAGTTGCCGTCGCGCTCTTGCAGGATGCGAGCGACGTTGGGGCGCTGACTGAGGTCCTTGTCGATCATGTCCCGTTCCAGCAACGGCTCTTGGGCCAGCAGGATGCCCTGCTGGTTGATCAGGTTGATGGTGCTGTCGTTTCCAATATTCAGGCTGCGGAACAGTTGCTGGAAATACGACAGGCGCATGGACGCCACGGCAACCCCGAGGAATCGCCCGTCAGGCCCGGAAACCCGACGGCTGAATGCGACGCGCCATTGGTCCTCACACACGCAGCGCGCCATGAAGGGCCGGCTGATAAACAGGCCCAGGTCGGGGTTCTGTCGGTGAGCCTGAAAGTAATCACGGTCGGCGAAGTTGGCGGCTTTAGGCGTCAGCAACGAGGAATCGGCAATCACCTCGCCGGCCTTGTCCAGCAGCAGGATGTCGCCCTTGTACGGCGCTGCTTCCGAACGGTCGAACAGCACCAAGTGGCGGATGCTCGCCGATACACCTGCCAAATCACTGCGTTCGGTCGCTGCGATCAGGCCCTTGATCGATAAGTCGTACAGCTCGACGTTGCGCAGTACGTCGGCGTCGATCAGTTGGGTGATGTTATTGGCGCTGCGCTGGGCCGCCTGCAAGCTGTTGGCGTGTTCGCGGGTCAGCAACACGGCGACCACCAGCATGATCAGCAGCACCGTGACACAACTGCCGATGATCAGCAGCAGCTCCGGGCGGTAGGTAGGACGGGGCGGACGGGTGGTGCTTGGGCTCATCGGGCGTACTTCTGCTTCGAGGATGCCTTTAGCGTAGTTGCTGATAACGGCTCATGTGGTCTGGCTGTGAACGGTGCGGTTGCGCCCGGAGTGCTTGGCGTCATACAGCGCCCGGTCGGCGCTCAGCATCAACTCTTCGAGTGAGCCACGGCTGCGTTTGTCCCAGGTACTGAGGCCGATGCTGACGGTGACTGACAGCGCGTCCCCGTCCGCCGGTGGCAAGTGCTCCACCGCGCTGCGGATATGCTCGGCGATGATGCTCGCGCCTTCGTCGTCGGTATCCGGCAGGATCACCGCGAACTCTTCGCCGCCGTAACGGGCCGCAAGGTCGGCGGGGCGACGAATATTGCTGCCGATGACCCGGGCTACGTTGCGCAATGCCTCGTCACCGCCTTGATGGCCATGGCGGTCGTTGAAGGCCTTGAAGTGGTCGACGTCGATCATCAGCAATGCCAGTGGTTCGCCCGAGCGTTGCGCGCGCTCCCATTCCAGGCGCAGGCGCTGGTCGAGGGTGCGGCGGTTGGCCAAGCCGGTGAGGGCGTCGGTGGCCGCCAGTTCCGACAACACCTTCTCGGCGCGATAGCGGCGGCGCAGTTCCCGGCGCAGCATCCAGGTCAGCCACAGCAGGCCTATACACAGCACACCGGTGGCGCCACTGATCAGTACGGCGGCACGCCTCCAGGCGGCAAACACATCATCGCTGGACAGCGCCACCACCACAATCAGCGGCAGCGCGCCGACGCTGGTGAAGGTGTACAGCCGTTGCGTGCCACTGACGGTGGAGATGGCGCTGAAACTGCCGCTGCCTTCACGCAGCATTCTTTTGAAGTTAGGCCGCGCGCTCAGGTCCTTGTTGATCATGTCGCTTTCGAGCAGGGGTTGCTGGGCAAGCAGAATGCCGTCGTTGTTCACCAGGTTGATGCTGCTGCCGCTGCCGATGGTGAGGCTATTGAACAACTGGTCGAAATACGCCAGGCGCATGGTCGCCACCGCCACACCGGCAAATTCGCCGTTGGGCCCGGGCACCCGGCGGCTGAATGCGATGCGCCAGACTTGATCGCAGTCGCAATGGATCTTGAAGGGCCGGCTGATGAACAGACCCGCATCGGGGTTCTGCTGGTGGACCTGGAAATAGTCGCGGTTGGCGAAGTTGCGCGACGTGGGGGTCAGCGTCGAGGAGTCGGCGGTGACCGCGCCGGCCTTGTCCAGCAGCAGGACTTCACCTTTGAAAGGCGCAGCAGTGGACTGGTCGAACTGCACCATATGCAGCACTTCGGCGGAAACCTGCGGCAAGTCATGGCGGGTGGTTGCGGTGATCAGGCCGTTCAGGGCCAGGTCGTAGAGCTCGACGTTACGCAATACGTCGGCGTTGATCAGTTGGGTGATGTTGCTGGTGGAGCGCTTGGCCGCCTGCAGGGCGCTGGCGTGTTCGCGAGTCAGCAGTACGGCAACGATGATCACGATCAGGATGACGGTAAGGCCACTGCCCAGAATCAGCAAAAGCTCCGGGCGTGCAGGCTGGGTAAAGGCGCGGCGTTCACTCATGGGACTGGCTTCGGCACTCAAGATGCTGGCAGTTTAGTTCCATGCTGTGAAAAATAAGTCGTCGCCGCTAAAAGAAAACTTGAAGGTTAAAAAACGTCAATCGGGTAGTCGACGATCACGCGGTATTCATCCACGTCCCGGTCCACTGCCGCGTAGCCATTGCCGCCGCGATTGGTTGCCCACTGCAGGCGTACAGCCAGGTCCTTGGCCTTGCCGCCTTGCACCACGTACTTGAGGTCGATGTCCCGTTCCCAGTGCTTGGCGTTCTTGCCGTCGGCGCTGTACCAGGATGAGTAACCACGGCTGTCCGGGTCGACGGTGGTCAGGTCGGTCTTGCCGCTGATATACGACACCGCCGAGGTCAGGCCTGGCAGGCCCAGCCCGACGAAGTCATAGGCGTATTTGAGCTTCCACGAGCGTTCGTTGGGGCCGTTGAAGTCTGAGTATTGCTGGGAGTTGTCCAGGTAAACGCTGTCGCCCTGGCTGATGTAGTCGAACGGGGTGTTGCCGTTGACCCGCTGGTAGGCGGCGGTCACGGTGTGATTGCCGACGCCGACTGTGAAATGCAGGCTGTAGGTGTTGTTGTCGATGTTACCCAGCAGGGCTTTGCCGGTGTCCTGGGTGTGGTAGTAGTGCAGGCCCGGGTTGAGGCTGACCAGTTCGTTCAGTTGCCAGGTGTAGTCCAGGTCGTAGTAGTACTGGTTCCAGATGTCCTTGAGTTCGGACGCGTACAGGTTGCTGGTCAGTCCCGGCAGGCCGCTGAAGGACACGCCGGCCCAGTCCATGTGCTGGCTGTCTTCACCGTTGGGCAGGGCGCCGTAGCTGGTGCCGATGCGCCGGTGGCCGCTCTGGTTGTAGAGCTTGGTGAAGCTGGCCTGGCCGCCTTCGAACATCCAGCCGTCCAGGCTGTGGTTGGTCAGGCTCACACCGCGGAAGGTCTGCGGCAGCATGCGGGTCATGCCGCCGGCAATTACCGGGTTGTTGAGGAACAGGTCGCCGGCTTTCAGTTCGGTGTCGAAGGCACGCATTTTCAGGGTCGCGCCGGCGGTGGAGAACGAGCCAGGCGCTTTACCATTGCCGGAGCTCACCGGCAGGATGCTGGAACCGTCGGTGCCGCCACCGCCGTCGAGCTTGAGGCCGAGCATGGCGTTGGCGTCCAGGCCGAAGCCGACGGTGCCTGGGGTGTAGCCTGATTCGAAAATGCCGATGATGCCCTGGCCCCATTCCTTGCTGTCATCGGTGTGAATGTCGCGACGGTCGCGGTTCATGTAGTAGTTGCGAGTGTTGATCTTGAAGCTGGAACCTTCGACGAAACCGTCGGCGGTCGGGGTGTCTGCCGCGTGGGCAAGGGGAACGATCGTTGCAGCAATCGCGAGGAATAACGGGGTGAACGTCAGCGAGGTTTTCACCGGTGGAGCTCCTTTGGGTCAATCGAAACCGGCCAGTGTTGTGGGGTTCCTGGCCTTTTTTCAGCGCAAAAAAAAGCCGCTGAACTCAGCGGCTTTAAGACAGATTCCCAGTGTAGAGCCCTGGAAATAAGTCGAGGGAAATCGGGGGAGAGCGGGTCGGTCTTAACCGCTGCGCTCATCGATGCGACAAATTAGCGCAGGTGAGCGGTGCGATACAGAGTGTAACAAGATAATGACTGTTGCCCAAATCGCAACAGTCTGGTGGTGTGGACGCGGGGCGTCCTGACAACCCCACGCAAGAATGTTAGCGTGCTTGCCATTCCCACGTAGTCGATGAGCCCGCCTTCCATGAAAAAGACTGTCCTCGCCTTCAGCCGCGTCACCCCGGAAATGATCGAACGCCTGCAACAGGATTTCGACGTTATTGCGCCTAACCCAAAGCTGGGCGACATCAATGCCCAGTTCAATGAGGCTTTGCCGCACGCCCACGGGCTGATCGGCGTAGGCCGCAAATTGGGCCGCGCGCAACTGGAAGGCGCGAGCAAGCTGGAAGTGGTCTCCAGTGTGTCGGTGGGCTACGACAACTACGACCTGGCGTACTTCAATGAGCGCGGGATCATGCTCACCAACACTCCCGATGTGCTCACCGAAAGCACCGCCGACCTGGCCTTCGCCCTGCTGATGAGCAGCGCCCGCCGGGTCGCCGAACTGGATGCCTGGACCAAGGCTGGCCAGTGGAAAGCCAGTGTTGGCGCGCCGTTGTTTGGCTGTGATGTACACGGCAAGACCCTGGGCATCGTCGGCATGGGCAACATCGGCGCGGCTATCGCCCGTCGTGGTCGCCTGGGCTTCAATATGCCGATCCTGTACAGCGGCAACAGCCGCAAGACCGAACTGGAACAGGAACTCGGCGCGCAATTGCGCAGCCTCGACCAGTTGCTGGCCGAAGCGGATTTCGTCTGCCTGGTGGTGCCGTTGAGCGAGAAAACCCGCCACCTGATCAGTCATCGCGAGCTGGGGTTGATGAAGTCCAGTGCGATCCTGGTGAACATCTCCCGTGGCCCGGTGGTGGATGAACCGGCGCTGATCGAGGCCCTGCAAAACCAGACCATCCGTGGTGCCGGCCTGGATGTGTATGAGCAGGAGCCGTTGTCGGAGTCGCCACTGTTCCAACTGAGCAACGCCGTGACCCTGCCGCACATCGGCTCGGCCACTAACGAGACCCGCGAAGCCATGGCCAACCGTGCCCTGGAAAACCTGCGCAGTGCGCTGCTGGGCCAGCGTCCGCAGGACCTGGTGAACCCGCAGGTGTGGAAGGGCTGATCACGGCTTGTTGTGTGTAGGAGCGAGCTTGCTCGCGAAGAACTTGAAGGCGATGTATTTATTCAGGCTGCCCGCGTTATCGTTGACGTTTTTCGCGGGCAAGCCCGCTCCTACAGTTTTCAGCGTGCAAGTCGATAACGGTCTATAGATCGTCATCCCTGATCCACAGAAGGTTTTTATGTCCACCACCAAAGCCCGCGCAGACTCACTCTCGCTTCTGCTCTTTACCTTGCGCAGCGGCAAGCTGATGGCGATCAACCTGTTGAAAGTCAGTGAAATCATTCCCTGCCCGCCGCTGACCAAGCTGCCGGAGTCGCACCCGCACGTTAAAGGCATCGCCACCTTGCGCGGCGCCGCCTTGTCGGTGATCGACCTGAGCCGGGCGCTGGGGGAAATGCCCCTGCAAGACCCGGATGGTGGCTGCCTGATCGTCACCGATGTAAGCCGTTCCAAGCAGGGCCTGCATGTGCAGGCGGTGAGCAAGATCGTGCACTGCCTGACCACCGATATTCGCCCACCACCGTTTGGCTCCGGTGGCACGCGTTCGTTTATCACCGGTGTGACCCAGGTCGAAGGCGCCTTGGTGCAGGTACTGGACATCGAAAAAGTCATCCACGGCATTGCCCCGGCGCAGATCGAAGCGGCGCCCACCGACCTGACCATGGAAGAAGCCGAAGTGCTGGGCAACGCCCGAATCCTGGTGGTGGACGACAGCCAGGTGGCCCTGCAGCAATCGGTGCACACCCTGCGCAACCTCGGCCTGACCTGCCACACCGCCCGCAGCGCCAAGGAAGCGATCGACCGTTTGCTGGAGCTGCAAGGCACTGTCGAGCAAATCAACGTGGTGGTCTCGGACATCGAAATGTCCGAAATGGATGGCTACGCCTTCACCCGCACCCTGCGGGAAACCCCGGACTTCCAGGACCTCTACGTGCTGCTGCACACCTCCCTGGACAGTGCGATGAACAGCGAAAAAGCCCGCCTGGCCGGTGCCAATGCGGTGCTCACCAAGTTCTCCTCCCCCGAACTGACCAAGTGCCTGGTGGTGGCGGCCCAGACCGTGGCGCAACAAGGCCTGTGATCGGTGGGTGAATACTTCCAGTTGCTGCGCCGTGACCTCATCGGCAGCCTGCCCGCGCCGCAATGGCCGGCAGATATCCAGCTGGATCATTACCACGAAGCAATGGCTCCGGCGATCCACGCGGTATTGAGCCTGGCCCAGGAACAAGGCGGCGGACGCGTCGGCCCCCTTGAACACTGGCGCCAGCAGTTCATCACCGACGCCGAGTTCGACCCGAAGCTGTGCCTGGTGGCCAGTAATGCCAGTGGCATCCTCGGCGTGTCCCAATGCTGGACCAGCGCCTACATCAAGAACCTGGCCATTCATCCGTGTGCCCAAGGCATGGGGCTGGGCCGGGCGTTATTGCTGCACACGTTCCACGTGTTCAAACAACGCGGCGAGGCGTTTGTCGACCTCAAGGTGCTGGAGTCCAATCGGCGGGCCCGGCACCTGTATGAAAGTGCCGGCATGGTGTTTGTACTTCGGGACCTGGTGCCCGAGGAATAGAAGCACTGGCGCATAACTTGCTTTGCACAGAGGCAGAACGGTAAACAGAGGCAAAAACCCGCCGCCGTTCATGAGCGCCTTCAGACCTTGCCTGGTGACAGATCCTCCATGAATACCCACTTTTCCTGCGTCGGTTGCGGTAAATGCTGCACCGACCACCATGTGCCCCTGACCCTCGAAGAAGCCCGCAGCTGGGCGGCTGACGGCGGCAATGTCATCGTGCTGGTGGAGGGTTTCCTGGGCACTGGGCTTGGGCTGCCCGAGTTGCAGCGCGAACACGCACAACGGCGTTCCGCCATCGTGCCCAGCGGCAACACCGAGGCGTATGTGGCAATCACCTTTGCCGCCTATAACGCCGGGCGCTGCCGGAATCTTGACGAAGACGACCGTTGCCGCATTTACGAGCGGCGGCCGTTGGTGTGCCGTATCTACCCGATGGAGATCAACCCGCACATCCCGTTGAACCCGGGCGCCAAGGATTGCCCGCCGGAATCCTGGGAGCAGGGGCCGGCGCTGATCGTGGGCGGCGAGTTGATGGACAAGGAGCTGGCCGAGTTGATCCGCCGCTCACGCCAGGCTGACCGCGACGACATCCAGGCCAAGGAAGCCGTGTGTGGTTTGCTGGGCATCCATACCACGGCGCTCAAGGGCGATGGGTTTACCGCGTACCTGCCGGATATGAGCCTGTTTGCCCAGGCGATCGAGTTGGCGACGCAAGAGGACGTGCAGGCCAATGAGTGGGTGTTCCATGTGTCCGGGATGGACATTGCCGAGCAGTTGCTGGACGCCGGCGCCCGGATTGCCACCGAGGTGCCGGCGAACTATGCGTTCATTTCGTTGCGCGCGGCTTGAGTGAATGTAAGCCTGTGGCGAGGGGGCTTGTCCCCCGTTGGGCTGCGAAGCGGCCCCAAAATCAGCGACGCCGTTCTGTCTGAAACACCGCACTGACCTTGCTGGGTCTGCTTCGCAGCCCAACGGGGGACAAGCCCCCTCGCCACAAAGACAGCTCATGCCGCTACTAGCGCCGCTTACTCCAGAACTCCTCCGCCAACCGCCGCAAATCCTCCGCCAGCCCCGCCACATCCCCTGAGCTGAGCTGGCTCTGCTGGCCGGCGCTGACTGTCACCTCTGCGGCATTGCGAATGCCGATGATGTTGCGGTTGATGTCCTCGCTGACCGCGCTTTGCTCTTCCACCGCCGCCGCGATCTGCTGGCTCATGGCAGTAATCTGGGTCACCCGCTGGCTGATGCCATCCAGTGCCGCTGCGGCGCGCTGGGCCTGGTCGACACTGGCCTCCACATGCTGGCTGCTTTGCGCCATGGCTTGCACCGCATCCCGGGCGCCGCCTTGCAGGGTGCTGATCATGCGCTGGATTTCATTGGTCGAATCCTGCGTACGCTGGGCCAGCCCCCGCACTTCATCGGCCACCACGGCGAAGCCGCGTCCCTGTTCCCCGGCCCGCGCCGCTTCGATGGCGGCATTGAGCGCCAGCAAGTTGGTCTGTTCGGCAATCGCCCGGATCACTTCCAGCACCCCGGAAATATCGCCGCTGTGGCTTTCCAGTTGATGGATCACTTCGGTGGCCCGTGCCAGTTCCTGGGACAAACGCAGCACCGCATCGCGGCTTTCATCCACCCGCTGGTGGCCTTCCCGGGTCTCGCTGCCGGCCTGGTCAGCGGCCTTGGAAGCCTGCAACGCGTGCTCGGCGACTTGCGCCACGCTGGCGGCCATTTGATTGATCGCGGCGGCAACCTGATCGGTCTGGGTCTGTTGGCCGAGGCTGCTGCAGTGGCTGCTGTCCAGCTGCTCTACCAGCGCCGCTGCATGCCCGGATAGACGTTGCGAGGCGTCACCAATCCGGCCGACCACCGCACCCACCTGGGCTTCCAGCATCTGCATGGCAAACTCGATACGCCCGAACTCATCCCCGCGTCCGGTGTAGATCGTCTGGCTCAGCGGGTTGTCAGCAATCAGCCGCGCCCGCTGGTTCAACTGCGCCAGCGGCCGTAACACAGCGTGCACGCCCGCTACCCCCACGGCACATGTCGCCGTCAGCGCCAGCAGTTGCCAGGCCACGGGATAGGTCGCCAGTCCAAGGCCCAAGGCCCACGTTACGACGCAACCCCCCAGGACCCACGCCGACAACTTGAGGGTCACTCCCACTACCGGCGGCGCCCGCCGGGTGCCGGCACGCAAGCGGGCATAGGCCCGTTCGGCCAGTTGCACCCGCCGCGCATCGGGCTTGGTGCGCACCGACTGATACTCCACCGTGACGCCGTCCCGCGTGACCGGCGTGGCGTAGGCGCTGACCCAGTAATGATCGCCGTTCTTGCAACGATTTTTCACCATGCCCATCCACGAACGGCCGCTTTTCAACACCTGCCACATGTGCGCAAACGCAGCGGGCGGCATGTCCGGGTGACGCAGCAGGTTGTGCGGGGTACCCAACAACTCCTCGCGGGTGTAGCCGCTGATATCGATGAAGTCCTGGTTGGCGTAGGTAATTGCGCTGGTCAGGTCGGTGGTCGAGAGGATATTGGCGTCGGGGGCAAAATCCACATTTCGACCGGTGACCGGCAGATTGATCTTCATGAAAACGCGCGCTCGTGATTGTTGGGGGAGTCGGCAGGGCGTCGACTCTAAGCGCACGGGTTTGGTAAATACTGATCCAGCTCATGATCGGTGCAATTAATTGGCCATTACGGCCTGGCGGGCGGTGCATCAAGACGGTAGGGCTGGACGATGCGCTGGTATTCGCCACTCTGCATCAGTTGCTCGAGGGCGCAGTTAAGGTCATTGCGCAACGCGGTGTCGGGCTTGCGCAGGGCAATTGCCACGCCGTTACCCAGCAGATCGGTGGAGACGGCGGGGCCGAGGAAGTCGAAAATCTGGCCGTCGGCGGTGTCGAGCAGCGCCTCACGGATTTCCACCGTGCCTTGCAGCGTCGCATCGATGTCGCCGGCCAACAGGCTGCGGACCAATTCGTCATTGCGCCAGAAACCCTTGACGATCACGCCCTTCGGCGCCCACTTCGCCAGGGCAAACGCCTCGCGGTTGCTGCCCACCAGCACGCCCACGCGCTTGCCCTTCAGCGAGCGAGGGGTCGGCATCAAGCCTGATGTCTTGCGGGCCACCAGGCGCGTGGTCATCGGATAGAGGTCATCGGTGAAATTCACTCGCCGGTGCCGTTTCGACGTAGGGGCGATGCCCATGATTGCGTCGAATTGCCTGGCTTCAAGGGCGGTGAAATTTTCCACCAGGATCTGATCGACCCAGGTACATCGCATATTGAGCTGTATGCACAGGGCGTTACCCAATTCGATGTTCAGACCTACAAGTTGGCCTTGTTGATTGCGGCTTTGAAAGGGCGGGAACTGCGCGGCCACGGCAAAACGAATTTCGCTGCGTGGTTGATCACCGGCCGCAGCGATGGAGACGACACCGTCTATCAGCGACAAGCCCAGCACAACACAGGTGCGTATAAGAACCACAGGGACGTCCTATTCCGGAAAACCAGCTGCACCACGTCCAGCCCAGAGCGAAAAAGTCGGGGCTGGCGGGTGCGTGCAAGCTTTCAAGAATTGGCCGCAGGCCTACAAGGCGAAACGTCAGTAACTGTTGTAGGCATAAATCTCCATTGCGAAGGATTTATTACCGGTCAGCGCTTGCCCATGGAGCGACGGGTGCCGGGCGGTGCCATGCCCGGGCTCTTGGTGTGGCCGTTCTTCGCGCCGTTTTTGTACCACGGCTGGCTGGCGTTTTTTGCCCCGGCCAGTTCGCCCGGCTTGAACGGAAACTTGAATGCCGGGATCTCGGCCTTGGTTTCGCCTTCGACGCTGTCAGGATTGGCCTGTTGGTCGATGTCGACCGCTTCAACAGCGGGTTGTGTCGGGGAATTCATGGAAGCTCCGGGGAGTACTGAAAATGACGCGGGCCCGACTTGCAGGCCACACCGTCGGGCAGTATACCTGCGTGCCTCGGATCTTTAACCACTGCTCGTACGAATGGTCGGACTTTACTGACGGCGCTGTCAGTTAGCAGTCACTTTGCTGACCGGGTTGGCGGGCTATAAAGAACCTTCATTCTTCCGATCCTTTGCCCTGGCGCCTCACCCCATGCACATTCAACGAAAAACGGCCTTGATCGTGGGCGTCCTTGTGGTATTGGCCGTGGTTACCTGGGTGGTGACCCGCCCGGCCAAGACCAAACTGACCGCGTCGGCAGCGATTCCGGTGCGTGTGATCAGCGTCAAACAGCAGGACATTCCGGGTTTTGTCAGCGGCATTGGTTCGGTGCTGTCGTTGCACAGCGTGGTGATCCGCCCGCAAATCGACGGCATCCTCACCAAATTGCTGGTCAAGGAAGGTCAACTGGTGAAGACCGGTGACCTTCTGGCGACCATTGATGACCGCTCGATCCGCGCCAGCCTGGACCAGGCCAAGGCGCAACTCGGGGAAAGCCAGGCGCAACTGCAAGTCGCGCTGGTCAACCTAAAGCGCTACAAGGAACTGAGCATCGACGACGGCGTATCCAAGCAGACCTATGACCAGCAACAAGCCCTGGTCAACCAGCTCAAGGCCACGGCCCAAGGCAACCAGGCCGCTATTGATTCGGCGCAGGTGCAGCTTTCATACACCCAGATTCGCTCTCCGGTCACCGGTCGCGTCGGGATTCGCACGGTGGATGAAGGCAACTTCCTGCGCATGAGCGACACCCAGGGCTTGTTCTCCGTGACCCAGATCGACCCGATTGCCGTCGAGTTTTCCCTGCCGCAACAAATGCTGCCGACTCTGCAACGCCTGATCACCGCGCAACTGCCCGCCGACGTCAACGCCTACATGGGCGCCGACACCGACGGCCAGACCGGCGACCTGCTGGGCGAAGGTCGCCTGAGCCTGATCGACAACCAGATCAGCGGCACCACCGGCACCATCCGCGCCAAGGCCGAGTTCAGCAACGGCGCGCAAAAACTCTGGCCGGGGCAACTGGTGACAATCCGGATCCAGACCGCCCTGCACAAGAACGCCCTGGTGGTACCGCCCACCGTCGTGCAACGCGGGCTGGATTCGCACTTCGTGTACCGGCTCAAGGGTGACAAGGTAGAGGTGGTGCCGGTGCAGGTGCTGTATCAGAACAGCGACATGAACATCCTCCAGGGCGTGCAGGCCGGCGACGTGCTGGTCAGCGACGGCCAGTCACGGCTCAAGGCAGGCGCTCAGGTCGACGTGCTCAAGGAGCCGCCGCAGGTGATCCAGACCGTTGATGCCAAGGTGCAGCCATGAGTGGCAGTCGTTCGCCGTCGGCCTGGTGCGTCGACCATCCGGTCGCCACTTTGCTGCTGACCTTCGCCCTGGTGTTACTCGGGATGATTGCCTTCCCACGACTGGCCATCGCCCCACTGCCGGAAGCTGAATTTCCGACGATCCAGGTCAGCGCCACGCTGCCCGGCGCCAGCCCGGACACCATGGCGTCCTCCGTGGCCACGCCGTTGGAAGTGCAATTCAGCGCCATCCCCGGCATGACCCAGATGACCTCCAGCAGTGCCTTGGGCTCCAGCCTCCTGACCCTGCAATTCACCCTCACCAAGAGCATCGACACCGCCGCGCAAGAAGTGCAGGCGGCGATCAACACCGCGTCCGGCAAACTGCCCAGCGACATGCCAAGCCTGCCGACCTGGAAGAAGGTCAACCCGGCGGACAGCCCGGTGCTGATCCTCAGTGTCAGCTCCGACAGCATGCCCAGCACCGAACTGAGCGACTACGTGGAAACCCTGCTGGCCCGTCAGATCAGCCAGATCGACGGCGTAGGCCAAATCAACATCACCGGCCAGCAACGCCCGGCCATCCGGGTGCAGGCGTCAGCCGATAAACTCGCGGCCATCGGCCTGACCCTGGCGGACGTGCGCCTGGCGATCCAGCAATCGAGCCTGAACCTGGCCAAGGGCGCGATCTACGGCGAAAACAGCGTGTCGACCTTGTCGACCAACGACCAGTTGTTCCATCCCGAGGATTACGCCCAACTGATCGTGTCCTACAAGGACGGGGCGCCCGTGCAACTGCGGGATATCGCCAAAGTCGTCAACGGTTCGGAAAACGCCTACGTGCAGGCCTGGTCCGGCGACACGCCAGGGGTCAACCTGGTGATCTCCCGCCAGCCCGGGGCGAATATCGTCGAGACCGTGGACCGCATTCAATCCGAGCTGCCACGCCTGCAAGCCATGTTGCCGGCCTCGGTGCAGGTCAGCGTATTGACCGACCGTACCAAGACCATCCGCGCGTCCTTGCATGAAGTGGAAGTGACCCTGCTGATCGCCATCCTGCTGGTGGTGGCGGTGATGGCGCTGTTCCTGCGCCAGTTGTCGGCCACGTTGATTGTGTCCAGCGTGCTCGGTGTGTCGCTGGTCGCCAGTTTTGCGCTGATGTACCTGATGGGCTTCAGCCTGAACAACCTGACCCTGGTGGCGATCGTGATCTCCGTGGGGTTTGTGGTGGACGATGCCATCGTGGTGGTGGAAAACATTCACCGCCATCTGGAGGCGGGCCTCGACAAGCGCGAAGCGGCGATCAAGGGCGCGGGGGAAATCGGCTTTACCGTGGTGTCCATCAGCTTCTCGCTGGTGGCGGCGTTTATTCCGCTGCTGTTCATGGGCGGTGTGGTCGGGCGGTTGTTCAAGGAGTTTGCACTGACGGCCACCTCCACCATCCTGATTTCGGTGGTGGTCTCACTGACACTGGCGCCCACCCTGGCCGCGTTGTTCATGCGCGCCCCGACCCATCACGGCCACGACAAACCCGGCTTCAGCGAACGCCTGCTTGCAGGCTATGCGCGCAATCTGCGCCGCGCGTTGGCCCACCAGCGCACCATGGCCGCGATCTTCATGGTGACCTTGGCCCTGGCCGTGGTCGGCTACGTGTTTATCCCCAAGGGGTTCTTCCCGGTACAAGACACCGGCTTCGTCCTCGGTACCAGCGAAGCGGCGGCCGACGTGTCCTTCCCGGACATGGTCGCCAAGCACAAGGCGATCGCCGAGATCGTCAAGGATGACCCGGCGGTGGAAGCGTTTTCCCATTCGGTGGGCGTGACCGGCAGCAACCAGACCATCGCCAACGGCCGGTTTTGGATCGCTTTAAAAGATCGCGGAGATCGCGACGTGTCGGCCAGCCAGTTTATCGACCGGATCCGGCCGAAACTGGCGAAAGTGCCGGGCATCGTGCTGTACCTGCGGGCCGGCCAGGACATCAACTTAAGCTCCGGCCCCAGCCGCGCCCAGTACCAGTACGTGCTCAAGAGCAACGACGGCCCGACCCTGAATACCTGGACCCAGCGCCTCACCGAAAAACTGCGGGCCAACCCGGCGTTCCGCGACCTGTCCAACGACTTGCAGCTGGGTGGCAGCATCACCCACATCAGCATTGACCGTCAGGCCGCTGCGCGTTTTGGTCTCACCGCCACCGATGTGGACCAGGCGCTGTACGACGCCTTCGGCCAGCGCCAGATCAACGAGTTCCAGACCGAGATCAACCAGTACCAGGTGGTGCTGGAGCTGGACACCCAGCAACGCGGCAAGGCCGAAAGCCTGAACTACTTCTACCTGCGCTCGCCGCTGACCAACGAGATGGTGCCGCTGTCGGCGGTGGCCAAGGTCGACCCGCCTACCGTCGGGCCATTGTCCATCAGCCATGACGGCATGTTCCCGGCGGCCAACCTGTCGTTCAACCTGGCGCCGGGCGTCGCGTTGGGGGATGCGGTGATCATGCTCAACCAGGCCAAGAACGAAATCGGCATGCCGACTACCATCATCGGTAACTTCCAGGGCGCGGCCCAGGCGTTCCAGAGTTCGTTGGCCAGCCAACCCTGGCTGATCCTCGCGGCACTGGTGGCGGTCTACATTATCCTGGGTGTGCTGTACGAGAGCTTCGTGCACCCGCTGACGATCATCTCCACCTTGCCGTCGGCGGGTTTGGGCGCGTTGATCATGCTGTCCCTGATGGGCCAGGACTTTTCGATCATGGCCCTGATCGGCCTGGTGCTGCTGATCGGGATCGTGAAGAAGAACGGCATCCTGATGATCGACTTTGCCCTGGATGCCCAGCGCGTACGCGGCTTGCCGCCTGAAGAGGCGATTTATGAAGCCTGTGTCACGCGGTTCCGGCCGATCATCATGACCACCCTCGCCGCGTTGCTGGGTGCGGTACCGCTGATGCTGGGCTCCGGCCCCGGTGCAGAAATGCGCCAGCCACTCGGTATCGCGGTGGTGGGCGGGTTGCTGGTGAGCCAGGCGCTGACGCTGTTCACCACGCCGGTCATATACTTGTACCTTGAGAAGTTTTTCCATAGACCCAAACCAGCTCCCCAGCTGGCAACCACACTCTGAGGCTGAGGCCCCGTCCTGGAACAAAAGGCTCATGCGTGTACTGATTATTGAAGACGAAGAAAAAACCGCCGACTACCTGCATCGCGGCCTGACGGAGCAAGGCTATACCGTCGACGTCGCCCGTGAAGGCGTCGAGGGTTTGCACCTGGCCCTGGAGAACGATTACGCGGTGATCGTGCTCGACGTGATGCTGCCCGGCCTGGATGGCTTTGGCGTGTTGCGTGCACTGCGGGCGCGCAAGCAAACGCCGGTGATCATGCTGACCGCCCGCGAGCGCGTGGAAGACCGCATTCGCGGCCTGCGCGAAGGGGCGGACGATTACCTCGGCAAGCCATTCTCGTTCCTCGAGCTGGTGGCGCGCCTGCAGGCCCTGACCCGTCGCAGCGGCGGGCATGAGCCGGTGCAGGTGACCATCGCCGACCTGTGGATTGACCTGATCAGTCGCAAGGCCAGCCGCAACGGCGTTCGCCTGGACCTGACCGCCAAGGAGTTCTCGCTGCTCAGCGTATTGGCTCGGCGCCAGGGTGAAATCCTGTCCAAGACCTCGATTGCGGAAATGGTCTGGGACATCAATTTCGACAGCGACGCCAACGTGGTGGAAGTGGCGATCAAGCGCCTGCGGGCCAAGCTCGACGGGCCGTTCGAACAGAAACTGCTGCACACCATCCGCGGCATGGGTTATGTGCTGGAGAACCGCAGTGTCGGCTAACTCCATCGCCCTGCGCCTGAGTGGCATGTTCACGTTGGTGGCGCTGCTGATCTTCCTGTTGATTGGCGGCGCGCTGTACCAGCAGGTGGACAAAGGCCTGGGCCTGTTGCCCGGTGCCGAGCTGGATGCGCGTTACAGCGTGCTGGAGTCTTCGGTGAACCGTTTTGGTACGCCGGATCACTGGGCGAAGATCACCGCCAAGCTCAAGCTGTTGGGTGAGGAAGACAAACGCATCCGCTTCTGGGTGGTGAGCAGCGATCCGACCTACGAATATGGCAACCCGGACGCGCAGATTCGGGCCTTCGCCGAAGGCCCGACCGGCAAGCGCGATTTGCACCTGCCGGGCCATCATCATCCGTTCAGAGTGCTGGTCAGCCAGTTCCCGGCCAAGGACCAGCGTCCGCCGCTGCGCTTCATGATCGGGGTCGACACCGAGAACTTCCGCGCCACCCAACATCAACTGTTGGTGGCGCTGATCAGCCTGGCGTTTGTCGGCGTGGTGTTGGCGTCGCTGCTGGGGTTTTGGGTCGCACGTATCGGCCTCAAGCCGCTGATCAAACTGTCGGATGAGGCGCAGAAACTCGCGCCGCCGAAACTCTCCGGGCGCCTGCAACTGTCGCCGTTGCCGCCGGAGCTGAAGCAGTTCGTCAATTCCTTCAACTCGACCCTCGACCGGGTGGAGCAAGCCTATTCGCGCCTGGAGTCGTTCAACGCCGATGTGGCCCATGAACTGCGCTCACCGTTGACCAACCTGATTGGCCAGACCCAAGTGGCACTGACCCGTGGGCGCTCGGCCGAGCATTACTTCGAGGTGCTGCAATCGAACCTCGAAGAGCTGGAACGGCTGCGTTCGATCATCAATGACATGCTGTTTTTGGCCAGCGCCGACCAGGGCAGCAAGGCCACCAAGTTGATCAGCAGTTCACTGGCGGACGAAGTGGCGACCACCCTGGACTACCTGGACTTCATCCTCGAAGACGCCCAGGTGCAGGTACGCGTGAGCGGCGATGCCCAGGTGCAGATAGAGAAGGCGCATTTGCGCCGGGCGTTGATCAACCTGTTGAGCAATGCGGTGCAGCACACACTGCCTGGGCAGGTGATCGAGGTGAAGATCGACGTGCTGGAAGATCACGTGGCGATCGGGGTGACCAACCCGGGTGATGAGATTGCCGGTGAGCACCTGCCCCGGTTGTTCGAGCGGTTCTACCGGGTGGATGCGTCTCGCAGCAATAGCGGGGCGAATCACGGATTGGGGCTGGCGATCGTCAAGGCGATCGCGCTGATGCACGGCGGGGATGTGTTTGTGCGCAGCGAGGGCGGCGGCAATACCTTTGGCATTACGCTGCCGGTGTAACGGCTGATCACCCTCAGTTACTCAGCCGAACCCCGCCCAAACTGCCACTTAGCTCATAGGCCGCCAGTTCCGCCTGATGCGCGGCCATGATCTCCGGCAGGGAACTGCGCAGGTATTCCACCCACGTCTTGATCTTCGCATCCAGGTATTGGCGCGACGGGTAGATGGCGTACAGGTTCAGTTCCTGGGAGCGATAGTTGGGCATCACCCGCACCAGCGTGCCGTTGCGCAACCCTTCAATTGCCGCATACACCGGCAACAGGCCAACGCCCATGCCGCTGGTGATGGCGGTCTTCATCGCGTCTGCCGAGTTCACCAGGAACGGTGAGCTGTTGATGGCGACACTTTCCTGGCCTTCAGGGCCGTTGAATGACCATTTATCCAGCTGAATCACCGGGCTGACCAGGCGCAAGCAGGCGTGGTTAAGCAGGTCGCTGGGCCGTTGTGCACAGCCATTGGCCTTGACGTAAGCCGGCGACGCACAAGCGATGCTGTAAGTTATCCCCAGGCGTTGCGAAACAAAACCCGAATCCGGCAGTTCGCTGGCGAGCACGATGGACACGTCGTAGCCCTCGTCCAGCAGGTCCGGCACGCGGTTGGCCATGGTCAGGTCAAAGGTCACGTCCGGGTGGGTGCGGCGGTAGCGGGCAATCGCATCGATCACGAAGTGCTGGCCGATGCCGGTCATGGTGTGCACTTTCAGTTGCCCGGCCGGGCGGGCGTGGGCGTCGCTGGCTTCGGCCTCGGCTTCCTCGACGTACGCCAGGATCTGCTCGCAACGCAGCAAATAGCGCTTGCCGGCCTCGGTCAGGGCGATGCGGCGGGTGGTGCGGTTGAGCAAACGGGTTTGCAGATGGGCCTCAAGGTTAGAGACCGCGCGCGAGACGTTGGCCGTGGTGGTGTCCAGTTGCACGGCGGCGGCGGTAAAGCTGCCGGCTTCGGCCACACAACTGAAGGCGCGCATGTTTTGCAAAGTGTCCATGGGGTGCTCTCTGGGAGATGGCAAATTGTGACACGAAGTTTCTTTTTTTTGCAGAGCGAATAATGAACCTACGAACGGATTATCGCCTGAACGGTAACAAAGATTCACAAGAATCCCACCTTATCGCCATCCGGCCCGGCCCTTAGAATTGCGCCACCTTCCCCGCAACACCCTCTCAGGAATTCGCAGCAGTGCCGCGTCGCATCAGCAGAGAGCTGAAGACTCTCAGTGTTTGGGCCTTATCGTTAGCAATCAGCGGCTGCATCGGAACCGGAGGAATTGCCCCTCAAGGCCAGTCACTCGTCGCCAATTCATTGGCCACCGACGAAGCGATCAAAACCGCCGCCCAGGACGCCCACTGGCCCACCGCGCAATGGTGGCAAGCCTACGGCGACCCGCAACTCAACCACTGGATCGACCTCGCCGTGCAAGGCAGCCCGAACATGGCCATGGCCGCCGCTCGTGTGCGCGAAGCCCGGGCCATGGCCGGGATCGCCGAGTCGGCCGAGTCGTTGCAGGTCAATGGTGACGCCACGCTCAAGCGCCACAACTGGCCGAGCGACCAATTCTACGGCCCGGGCGCGCTGGACAATTCCACCACCTGGGACAACAACGCTTCCCTGGGCTTGAGCTATGCCCTCGATCTCTGGGGCCGCGAAAGCAATGCCACCGAGCGTGCCGTGGACATGGCCCACATGAGCGCCGCCGAAGCGCGTCAGGCCCAGCTCGAATTACAGAACAACGTGGTGCGCGCGTATATCCAGCTGTCGTTGCACTTCGCCCAGCGCGATATCGTGGCCGCCACCCTGGCCCAGCAACAACAGATTCTCGACCTGGCGCAAAAGCGCCTGAATGGCGGGATCGGCACCCACTTTGAAGTCAGCCAGGCCGAGACGCCACTGCCGGAAACCCATCGGCAACTGGATGCTTTGGATGAGGCCATCGCCCTGAGCCGTAATCAACTGGCTGCGTTGGCGGGCAAGGGGCCGGGGGAGGGCGCGCAGTTGCAGCGGCCCACGCTGTCCCTTGGTGCACCGCTGAAATTGCCGTCGACCTTGCCCGCCGAACTGCTCGGCCAGCGCCCGGACGTGGTTGCCAGTCGCTGGCAAGTCGCGGCCCAGGCCCGTGGCATTGACGTGGCTCACGCCGGTTTCTACCCCAACGTCGACCTGGTGGGCAGCCTCGGCTACGTCGCCACCGGCGGCGGGATGCTGAGCTTCCTCACGGGTAAAAAGCTCAACTACAGCGCCGGCCCGGCCATCAGCCTGCCGATCTTCGACGGCGGCCGCCTGCGCTCGCAGTTGGGTGAAGCCAGCGCCGGCTACGACATCGCCGTCGCGCATTACAACCAGACCCTGGTCAATGCACTCAAGGGCATCAGCGACCAGTTGATCCGCCGCGAGTCGATGGACAAGCAGCAGGCCTTCGCCGCCGAATCCGTGGCTTCCGCGCAGAAGACCTACGACATCGCGATGATCGCCTACCAGCGCGGCCTCACCGATTACCTCAACGTTCTGAATGCCCAGAGCCTGTTGTTCCGCCAGCAGCAGGTGCAGCAACAGGTGCAGGCCGCGCGCCTGAGTGCCCATGCCGAACTGGTGACCGCATTGGGCGGCGGCCTCGGTGCCGGCAGCGACGTACCCTTGGACAGCAAGACTCTTCCGAGCAAGACCCCGGCGGCCCTCGCCGTGTTTGATCACTGAGTAGGATGCAATGACTCCCTTGCCTGCACCGCTGCGCTGGTTGCACTCCCTCGAGTGGCGCCGTGGTTTTTTCGATTGGGCACGCAGTGACGGCGTGACCTGGGTCTATATCTTCAAGGTGCTGATCGCGGCGTTCCTGACGCTGTGGCTGGCCATGCGCCTGGAACTGCCGCAGCCGCGCACCGCGATGATCACGGTATTTATCGTGATGCAGCCGCAGAGCGGCCAGGTATTCGCGAAGAGTTTTTACCGCTTCCTTGGCACCCTGGCGGGCTCGGCGGTGATGGTGTTTCTGATCGCGTTGTTCGCGCAGAACACTGAACTGTTCCTCGGTTCGTTGGCGATCTGGGTCGGCATCTGCACTGCTGGCGCTACCCGCAATCGCAACTTTCGCGCCTATGGTTTTGTGCTGGCCGGCTACACCGCCGCGATGGTCGGCTTGCCAGCCTTGGCTCATCCCGACGGCGCGTTCATGGCGGCGGTGTGGCGGGTCCTGGAAATTTCCCTGGGGATTGTCTGCTCCACGCTGGTCAGCGCAGCGATCCTGCCGCAAACCGCCAGCGCCGCCATGCGCAACGCCTTGTACCAGCGCTTCGGTGTGTTTGCGTTGTTCGTCACCGACGGCCTGCGCGGTCGCAGTGAGCGTGAAGGGTTTGAGCGCAGCAACGTGCGCTTTATCGCCGAAGCCGTGGGCCTGGAAGGGCTGCGCAGCATCACCGTGTTCGAAGACCCGCACATGCGTCGGCGCAATGGCCGGCTGACGCGCTTGAACAGTGAGTTCATGAGCATCACCACTCGCTTCAACGCCTTGCACCAGTTGCTGGAACGCCTGCGCAGCCAAGAGGCCGATCACGTGGTGGCCGCTATCAAGCCCGGCCTGCAAGACCTCGCGGAATTGCTCGATGGTTTTTCCGGCCGCGCCCTCACCAGCCCCGATGCGGCGCGCCTGGCCAATCAGTTGAACGCCTATAAGGAAGGCCTGCCCGCCAAGGTGCGCAGCCTGCGGACGAGCTTCCAGGAAAGTCAGCCCAGTGACGCCGAGCAGCTGGATTTTCACACTGCCTATGAGCTGCTGTACCGTTTCGTCGACGACTTGCACAACTACGCCCAGACCCACGCGTCCCTCGCGGATCACAGCCATGAACGCGAACACTGGGACGAGCCCTATACCCCGAAAACCAACTGGCTGGCCTGCGCCGCCTCGGGGATTCGCGCTTCATTTATCCTGATCGTCCTCGGCAGTTACTGGGTGGCCACGGCCTGGCCCAGCGGCGCCACCATGACCCTGATCGCCGCGGCCACGGTGGGCTTGTCGGCCGCCACGCCCAACCCCAAGCGCATGGCGTTTCAAATGGCCTGCGGCACCTTGATCGGGGCGCTGGTGGGCTTTGTCGAAATGTTCTTCGTGTTCCCCTGGATCGACGGTTTCCCGCTGCTGTGCGTGATGCTCGCCCCGGTGATCATCTTCGGTTCGTTCCTGGCTTCACGCCCGCAGTACGCCGGGGTCGGCGTCGGGCTGCTGATTTTCTTCAGCACCGGCTCGGTGCCGGACAACCTCACGATCTATAACCCCTACACCTTCATCAACGACTACATCGCGATGGTCATCGGCATGCTGGTGTGTGCGGCGGCGGGCGCGATCATCCTGCCGCCCAACAGCCGCTGGTTGTGGCGCCGGCTGGAGCAGGACCTGCGCGAGCAAGTGGTGTTCGCCATCAGCGGCAAGCTCAAGGGCCTGGCGTCAGGTTTCGAAAGCCGCACCCGCGACCTGCTGCACCAGGCCTACGGCTTCGCCGCCGGGCAACCCCAGGTGCAACGCAACCTGCTGCGCTGGATGTTCGTGGTGCTGGAAGTCGGCCACGCGATCATCGAATTGCGCAAGGAACAGGCGATCTTGCCGGTACACCCGGCGTATGCCGAATCCCAGCCGTGGCGCCAGGCGATCCGGGTGATGGGCCGCTCGTTGGTGCGGCTGTTCCTGCAACCCAGCGCCAGCAACCTGGAGCGCAGTCTGATCGCCGTGGACCATGCGATCAGCCGGGTGCAGGCCACCGACGAACCCTTCGCCCCGCACTTCGACACCTCGGCCCTGCGCCGGGTGAAAAGCTACCTGCACTTTATCCGCACCTCATTGCTGGACCCGCAATCACCCCTGGCTGCACTCAAGTCCGAAGGACCCGCTCATGCCTCGTGAAATCGCCTTCCACGGCGTCTATATGCCCACCATGACCCTGATGTTCTTTATCGCGGCGGGCGTGGCCTGGGCCCTCGACCGGTTTCTGGCCGGCTTTGATCTGTACCGTTTTTTCTGGCACCCGGCGCTGCTGCGCCTGAGCCTGTTCGCTTGCTTGTTCGGCGCCCTGGCGCTGACCGTCTACCGTTGAGAATGCCCCGATGAAAAAATTTTTCAGCCTGCTCGCGACCGTGCTGGTACTGGCCCTGGCGATCTGGATTGGCCGTACGCTGTGGGTGCAGTACATGGAAACCCCGTGGACCCGCGATGGCCGCGTGCGCGCCGACATCATTAACGTCGCTGCCGACGTTACGGGCGAGGTGGTCAATGTCCCGGTGCGTGACAACCAGTTGGTGAAAAAGGGCGACCTGCTGATGCAGATCGACCCCGAGCACTACCAGATTGCCGTCAAGCAGGCGCAATCGCTGGTGGCTTCCCGCAAGGCCACCTGGGAGATGCGCAAGGTCAACGCCCACCGTCGCGCCGACCTCGACGCCTTGGTGATCTCCAAGGAAAACCGCGACGACGCCAGCAACATCGCCGACTCGGCCCTGGCGGATTACCAGCACGCGTTGGCGCAACTCGAAGCAGCCGAACTGAACCTCAAGCGCACCCAGGTTGTGGCGGCGGTGGACGGCTACGTCACCAACCTCAACGTGCACCGTGGCGACTACGCGCGTATTGGCGAGGCGAAGATGGCGGTGGTGGATATGAACTCGTTCTGGGTGTACGGCTTCTTCGAAGAAACCAAGCTGCCCCACGTCAAAGTCGGCGATAAAGCCGACATGCAGTTGATGAGCGGCGAGACCCTCAAGGGCCACGTGGAAAGCATCTCGCGCGGGATCTACGACCGGGACAACCCGGAGAGCCGCGAGCTGATCGCCGATGTGAACCCGACCTTCAACTGGGTGCGCCTGGCCCAGCGTGTGCCGGTGCGGATCCACATTGATGAAGTGCCGGAGGGCGTGCTGTTGGCGGCGGGGATTACCTGCACCGTGATCGTTAACGACGACCTTTGATACACCCTCAATTCCCTGGCAGGAACCGGATCAATGTGGGAGCGGGCTTGCTCGCGAAGGCGGTGGATCAATCGCCACATGTATTGACTGGCACACGCCTTCGCGAGCAAGCCCGCTCCCACAACTTGATTCAGTGCTTTCAGGTGTATCGAGGTGCATCGCAGGCAGCCCCACAGTTGATTTCTGTTGTTTGGGAAGTCAGGCCTGGCAGTAGGTCTCGTGCAAGTGCCGCCATAGCAGGGCGCCGCTGGCCAGTTTTTCGAATACTACGGTGGCGCGGCGGTCGGTCTGGGTGCCGCTGTCATCGATCTGATGCTCGCGATACGTCACGGTCGCGCCACGTGCATGACGGTCAATGCCAGTCAGTTCGCTCAAGGTTATCTTCAGCCCCGGACGCTGGCCACCCAGGCGGGTGAACAGGTAATTGACCCCGGCCGCGTTCATCCGAGTCCCGGTGGACGGCGCAATCATGCTGAAGTCGGGGGAGAAGCGCGCCAACAAGGTGTTCAGTGTTCCCTCGGGCGCAACGCCTGCAAACCATTGTTCGATCTCGACATGGGTCTGGATCACTTCATCAAAAAAATCACGGTAATCAATCATTGTGTGGGCTCGCTGGCAGGGTGAAGCAGTGTCCGTACTTTGGATGCATCCAGGCACAGTACTGCAAATAAGGGGATGAGGGTCAACGCTGCGGCAATCGCGAAGGTCGCGGTGAAGGAGTCCAGCGCAGCCAGCACCCCGCTGAGCACGGCGGCACCGAGGCAAAAACTCAATTGCCGATTGATATTCCACAAGGCGCTGGCATGCCCCATGCGCTCGGCCGGAATGTCGAGAAAGGCCAGGGTTTGCGCGGTGCTGCTGCACAGGCTGCCGCCCAGGCCCATCAGGATGTAGGCGAGCACCACGACTATCGGGTGTGGCTCGATCAGCAACAGGATGCCGATGGATTGCAGCAGCATGCCTGCCAACAGCAACGGCCGAGGCCCGCAGCGATTGAACAGTTTTTTGCTCAAGGCAATCGCCAGCCCCGAGGCCAGCGCCCACGGCAGCATCAGCGCGCCGATGTGGCTGGCGCTAAACCCGAGGCCGTGCAGATAAAGAATCGCCACCAGGCTGGTGCCGATAAACACGCCCGGAATGAACAGGTAGACCAACATCGCGACCCGTAGCATTGGCCGGCGAATCTGCGCGAGCACCGCGCCGAGATCCAGAGTTGGGCGGGTGGCAGCGGGCGTGTCCGCCTCCAGCCAGCTCAACGTCAACATCAAGGTGATCAGCGCCAGCGGCAGGTTGGCGAAAAAGATCCAGCGCCACGACACACTGTCCACCACCAAGCCGCCCAATGCTGGCGACAACGCCGGAATCAGTAACGCCACCAGCATGACTTTGGCCGTCAGTTGGCTGCGTTCTGCCGGGGCAAAATGCCGATAGGCCAAGGCTTGGCCGACAGGAATCAACAAGCCACCGCCCAGGCCTTGCAGCAGGCGCCAGCCGATCAACGTTTCAATCGACGCGGCCTGGCCCACCAGCACCGAGGCCACACCGAACAGC
Source organism: Pseudomonas sp. SED1 (assembly GCF_034044025.1). NCBI lineage: Bacteria > Pseudomonadati > Pseudomonadota > Gammaproteobacteria > Pseudomonadales > Pseudomonadaceae > Pseudomonas > Pseudomonas sp. SED1. Next base: position 24,738 of record NZ_JAXCIS010000176.1, on the reverse strand, counting down.
AGCAGGCTTACGGCAATCAAGCGTCGTTCGCCCAACAGGGCCGCCAGCCACACGCTCAGGGGAATCACCACGGTCAGGCCGAGCATATAGGCGTTGCCGATCCACGCCAGTTGCGTGATCGAGGCGTGTAACTCCCGGGCGATATCCGGGTAGGCGATGGTGGCGACAAACATGTTCACCAGGTCGAGGGCGAAGCCCAGTAGAAAGATCCAGGTGACTTTCGAGCGGTAGGTCATTGCGCTGTTCCTGCGGTGGATGGCGGCAGGGTAGGCGGGTGCAGGTACTTGGGAAACAGCAGTTTGACTGTTAGTTTGTCAAAAATATTTTGACAAAGGAGGGTGTGGCCCATGGTCAGCCTGGATCGATTCGACACCTTCAAGGCCGTGGTCGAGGCTGGTTCATTGACCGCAGCCGCTGACTTCCTCGGGCAAACGCGGGCGGTGGTGAGCTTCAACCTCAAGCGCCTGGAGGCCGAACTGGGTGTCACCCTGCTGACCCGCAGTACTCGGCAACTGGCACTGACCGATGCCGGTGAACGCTTTTACCTGCGCTGCACGCGGATGCTGGAAGAGGCACGGCTGGCGGTCGAGGAAGCCCGTTCGGAACACAGCCAGCTCAAAGGCACGTTGCGTATCACCACCACCGTCGAATACGGATTGGCCGTGGTGGTGCCGGCACTGGAAACTTTTCGCGGCCTGCACCCGGAATTGAACGTCCAGTTATCCACATCCTCCAGCCACGCTGACCTGATCTCCGAGCGGTTTGATGTAGCCATTCGATTGGGACGGATGCTCGACTCCAATCACCGGGCGGTGCAGCTGTCGAGCTACGAGATTTTTGCCGTGGCCGCGCCGGAGTTTGCCGGGGTCGCCACGCTGGATGAATTGGAGCAATTGCCCAAGCTGGGCCATGGGCGGCTGACGGAGTTGGCGGTGGTTGATCCGGCTGGTCTCGAGCGCCTGTATCGCCCGGGGCCTGGCAAGGCTTCATTGGTTGCGGACAGCGCCGCCATTCTCCAGGCCTTCGCCGTGCGCGGGCATGGTGTGGCGATCCTGCCCCAGTGGCTGGTGCAGGAAGACCTGGAGGCCGGGCGTTTGGTTCGTCTGCTGCCGGGTCATCGATTTGCGCCACAGGGGGTGTATGCGTTGTACCCGGATACTCGGCATTTGCCGCTGAAAGTGCGGGCCTTCATTGATTTCATGAAAGGCTGATCAGTCGAGAAACCGTGTGGCGAGGGAGCTTGCTCCCGCTGGGGTGCGAAGCACCCCTGAAAAGGTCAGCGCATTCTTTCAGGAATACTCGGGCGGATGGTTTTGGGGCTGCTGCGCAGCCCAGCGGGAGCAAGCTCCCTCGCCACGGGTGAGGCGGGGGGCTCTTACAGCTGGCCGCTTAGGCCAAAGCGTTTTTTCAAGACGGTCTCCAGCAAACCCTTGGGCAGCAACGCCGCCATCAACGGCAATGCCCGGCAGCCATTTCCCGAGCGTAACAGGCGCGGCGGTGTTGTCTGTTGCACGGCCTTCAATACATCCGCGGCAAAATCGCGGGCGGGCGTAGGCCGATCCTGGGAGGCCTTGGCCCGGGCGCGGATGCTTTCGCGCAGCGGCCACCAAGGCGATTTTTCATTGATCAACAGCTCGGCCTGGGTGCCGGCGTTTTTCGCAAAACTTGTATCGATGGCGCCCGGCTGTACCTCCATCACCCGTACGCCGAAGGGCGCGAGTTCCATGCGCAACGCATCACTCAAGGCGTGCACTGCCGCTTTCGAGGCGCAATACGCACCGGCAAACGGTGTGACCAGCACGCCGGACACGCTGCCGATATTCACCACTAACCCTTTACGACGACGCAGGGCCGGGAACAGCGCCTGGGTCACCCCGACCACTGAAAACACGTTCGTCTCGAATTGCTGCTGCATCGCCTGAGTGCCGCCGTCGAGCAGCGGGCCCATGGCGCCGTAGCCGGCGTTGTTGATCAGCACATCCAGCTCGCCGATCTGGCCGGCCAATTGAGCGAGCGCGGCGCTGTCGTTGACGTCCAGTTGCACGGCGTTGAATCCGGCGGCGCGAAGTGCCGTCACATCATCAGTGCGCCGGGCGCTGGCCCACACGTCAAAACCGGCTTGCTTGAAGGCATCCGCCAGGGCACGGCCAATACCACTGGAACACCCGGTGATGAGTACGTTGGGCATGGATCAGTCCTTTGTTGTTAGTCGGAGAAGCTGCCTTGCAAATGCTCGGCGCGAAATTCCAGGGTTTGCGGGCGATAGCCGGGGCGCAGTGGCGGTACCGGCAGGCAGTCTTCCCAGGTGGCGCCGGCTTGCAGTTCGCCGGGGCCGCGATAGCGTGGGGCAGCGTAGACGTTGTCGGCCAGGTTGACGGTGTCGCCTGGTGCATAAGCTGCGACGCGCCAGCGCAGTTCGGTCAGTGGCACATCGTTGCCGTTGTTCAGAGTGAGTTTGAGTGGCCGGTCTGCCGGGCATTCTTGAGGCGCGTAGACGGTGCGTAATTCCAGGCGTGCCAATTGTTGGGCCTCACGCTTGTCCAGCCACACTACGCCTACCGCGACCAAACCCAGGCCGATGGCGGCCGCAAGGGAAACCGGCAACGCCTTGGCCGGATAGCGCAGCAGGAGGATCAACCAGGTGATGATCAGTAGAACGCCGATGAACACGATAAAACCCTCGCTTGCCATGAGCATTCATCGTAGCTGAGCCCGGGGGCCAAGCCTAATCACTTGCGGTAATGCATTGCACTTTACCCACCGGAACCCGCTGGCGCTCTTACACCACGGATTGATTCATCACTGGAGTGATATCTCTTTTACAAGGGTAACAATGGACTAACTCCCTTTTGCACAGGGTCCATTCAATGATTGTTAAACGTCATACCGAGTATCAGCCCGATCTTGCCCCTCCTTCAGCTTTAAACGGCCAGCGAGCCGCTGAAAACCAGACGCCTCAGCTCAGTAGCGCGGCGTCATTTTCTGGCCAGGCCGTCCCTGGTGCACCTGCTATACCGGTCGCTCGGAGCATTCGTCCGGCCACTGTCGCCGAGTATGCTTTTGGTAGACCCGCCTCTGCTCAACAGGGTTATTTCAGCCAGCACAATTCACTCAACATTCAAATCAACCGGTTGATCAGCCAGCAGCCCACCTATGAGCAATTTGTGCAGGAGTATCAGGAGTACGTTGCCAAGACGCCTGGCGCCGTAGGGCAAATTGGTGAGCTGTTTGCCAACGCAGTCACTCGATTCTGGACGTCTCCCCGCCCCACCGAAACAGACCCCAGCCCGCCTCAAGACCAACTGATCAACCTGCACCGCCAAATGCTCTCCACTCAAGCGGCCCTGCGCGTGGAGGACGGTACCCTGAGCCAGGCGAGCAAAGCGCTGATCGACAAAGCGTTCCGTTATCCGACCCTGGCGTCCCGGGAAAGCGCTTTCCCCAACGGTGCGCGGCCCGGTGTATATCCGCTCACGGTTGATGACACGACGCTGAACGGCGCGCGCCTGGCCGGGGCCTTCATGATTACCGCCTCCGATGGCTCCCTGCAAACCCAGCCTCACTGGCCCAACGGCAACAAAAACATGCTTGCCAACCAAGACAACGGACCTGTGGTGCTCTACACCCCCGGTGAGGGCTTTGAGGAGTTCGCGACCCCTGCCCAATTGCAGTCGACGCTGATGCAACGAATTGACAAAGGCGGCGTTCGCGCAGAGCTGCTGTCACAGAGCTTGCCCTTGTCGGCGGAAAACCTGCGCAAGCCTTTACGCGGCGAAGACCTGATGCTCAGTTTCGCTCCCACCTCAGGGGACTTGATTGCTGAAGCGATTCCTCAGCTTCTGGAGCGACAAAAAGCCGAACTGAATGCACTGACTCACTCAGACACCAGCGACATGAACGGCCCACAAATCGCCTTGGCCATGAACAACGCCGCCAATTGGTCTACTCAACTGGACGGCAGCAACGCAATGCTTGCCCGGGGAGAAAGGCTTGAAGACAAACAACAGCCGCAGTGGCTGAAAAACCTGTCGCGCATGAACGAGGGCGAATACAAGTCTCTGGAGGCGAGCGAGCAGCAATCCCTCCAGCCACTGGTGCCGTTGCTGGAAGCGATTCCTTCACTGCAGGGCTTTGCCCATGACAAATTGGCGGCGGCGCTCAGGAAAAAATACCCCACGGTAAATATCGACCCGGACAAGATCGTGGTCACCACCACCACACAATCCAGGACTCATACCGGTCGGCAAGGCGCTTACGTTGCGCGCAATGTCAGCAGGCAGCACAGCTCATTGATTGAGCTTGCTCTGAAAAACCCTACTGCATGGCCCGCCGCAGAAAGCCACCAGCATGTTGAGGTGAAATTCGCCGCAACGCTGACCGATGTTTCAGGCAAGCCGGTGCTCGGGGCAGATGGAAAACCTGTGGTGTTGGGAACCGAGGAACTCAAGACTCTGGTGAATGAGCTGGATGTGGGCGGTAACTACATCACCCTGCTCAAGGAACGAATGGCGCCTGACGCCCAGACGGGAGCACCGGGGAAACTCCGCTCGGCATGGAAAGCCAACCTGTCGGATGTCATGCAGAAGCAGGCGTTTCTGGGGCAGTTGAATCCGCAGGCTTATCCACAAGGCTCCTCGGGACCTGAATGGGTCCGGGCCGTGCTCGATTTTCCGGACGCTGCCACGCGGCCCCAAGTGGATGGAAAGACCGTTGTCGCAAACACCGTCAGCCACTACGGTCAGGAGCTTCAGGGTGTGGTCGCCATTGGCAACGGCCAGGACGGGCCGCTTGTGCTGTATAGCCCGGATGCGCCCGACGGGATCTCCTTTCGGGAAGTCGCCAATCAGGCGGCGCTCAGTGCGCTTTTCAAAGAACCGGGATGGCGAACCTACGCAAGTAGCAAAACATCGCCGCTCAATCCGGACGGTTTGAGTGCAATCGCCCAGGGGAGCATTGTTGAAAATGTGGGGCGGCTGGGACGGGTGAATGAGTTGGGTAGCAACGCCTACCTCACGCCTATCCAGGGCAATTTACAGGACACTCTGTACAAACAACTGACGGAAATACTGATCGATAAGGCGGACGTCGGATCTGTCAGCTCAGATGAAGTAGCTAAAGAATCGAGATACAACAAGACCCTGTTTGGCATCGAGGTCGCCACGATGTTCATGGACCTGCTGCCCATTGTCGGAAAGGGCGTTTCGACCGCGACCCGCCTGACCAAGGCGGGGCTGCGTGTCATCCGGGCACCGGGACAATCCATCGTCAACGTACTCAACAAACCCAACCGCCTTGCCATGATCTATGCCCGGTATGGCGACGGCAGCGGCATGGCCGCGGGTAGCAAGGCCAGCCCAATTATGCGCCCGGTCCTTAACCCGGCGCCGGCAAGTAGAGTCGTCGTGCCGCTGACGACCACGCCGGCGGCACACCAGGTACCGGCAGGGGGCGTCTCAGTCCGCTCATTGCCAGACATCAGCGCCCATTCCGTGCCTGACAGCCTGCTCAGCGGCCGTACGATGCGGGGCGACGGCACTTATCAAGTCGGCGAGCAGTTTTATGTGCGTTACACCGATGGCAGCGGCGTCAGCAAACCGTACGAAATCAGCTCCGTGTACAAGGTCGAGGGTGGATATGTACGGGTCATTGACCCGCAGACCAAAAAGACCGTGGCATTCCTGCAGCCGGCGGGCGACGGCGAATGGCGATTGAACCGGTTGCCGGGTGGCGTCAAGTCAGGATTAGGTCCAAAGAAGACTGGCAAGCCTCAGGCGCAAAAGCTGCTGGGCCAGCCAGGCAGCTCTGCTCCACTCTCTGCAACGAATAAGCAACTGGTCAATCATCCAGATTGGCAGTCGGCAGTGGATTCGGGCACGCACAACGGGCAACCCGTTTATATCCACTACACCAGCAAGGAAGGCGCTGAAGCGATTGCTCAAGGGCAAGGTATTAACGATCTGGCGCGCGGTGAAACGCGCGCGGGTTCGAAGGGCGGCGTGTACGTTAACCCCCCCGGCCAGCAATTTAATGGTGAAAACGTCGAAAACCTGTTGTTCCTGGGGAACGAACGCTATGTGGGCAGGGGCGACTACATGGTGATATTCAGCACGGATCAGGTTCCGCAGGATCTGGGTTCCATCACGGCGGGCAGCCCGTTCGTTGAGCTGAAGATGAACAAAGAAATCAAGTTGAACCCGTCGAACTTCCTGTATTTGGGGCCGAATCAGTTTCCCGACTATTTCGGTTGAGCGCGTTTGAAAGCGCTGGGGCATTGATCTGAAAAAGCCCCCGACCCACCGGCTGCGGATAGGGGACGCAGTCGGTGTGACGGGGGCTTCTTGTGCCGCTCTTTTACTGCGCGATGGTTTTCACCGACACGCCACGCTCGATCGGCGTAGACCGACCGTAGATATCTTCAAAACGCTCGATATCGTCTTCACCCAGGTAGCTGCCGGACTGCACTTCAATGATCTCCAATGGGATCTTGCCCGGGTTGCGCAAGCGGTGCACCGAGGCGATCGGAATGTAGGTGGACTGGTTTTCGGTGAGCAGGAACACGTTCTCGTCACAGGTGACTTCGGCAGTGCCGCTGACCACGATCCAGTGTTCGGCGCGGTGGTGGTGCATCTGCAACGACAGGCACGCGCCCGGCTTGACCGAGATGTGCTTGACCTGGAAGCGGCCGCCCATGTCCACCGAGTCATACGAGCCCCACGGACGGTAGACCTCGCAGTGGTTCTGGGTTTCGCTGCGGCCCTGTTCGTTGAGAGTGTTGACCATCTGCTTGACGCCCTGGACCTTGTCCTTGTGGGCAATCATCATCGCGTCCTTGGTTTCTACCACCACGATGTTTTCCAGACCGATCACCGACACCAGCTTGCCGTTGCCGTGGATCATGCAGTTCTTGCTGTCCTGGATCACCACGTCGCCTTTGCTGACGTTGCCGTTGGCGTCTTTTTCATTCACGTCCCACAGCGATGCCCAGCAACCCACGTCGCTCCAGCCAGCGGTCAATGGCACCACGCAGGCCAGCTGGGTTTTTTCCATCACGGCGTAGTCGATGGAGTTATCCGGGCAGCAGGCGAAAGTGGCTTCGTCGATGTCGATGGTGTCGGCGCTGTGGTTGCTGCGTTCCAGGGTCAGCAGGCAGGTGTCGTAGATGTCCGGATCGTGCTTTTTCAGCTCTTCCAGGAAGCGGCTGGCGCGGAACAGGAACATGCCGCTGTTCCAGAAGTAACCACCGCTTTTGACGAACTCGGTGGCGCGTTTTTCATCGGGTTTTTCAACGAACTGTTGCACGCGGCTGACGCCTTCGGGCAGCAGCGAATCGTTGGTCGACTTGATGTAGCCGTAGCCGGTTTCCGGACGGGTGGCCGGCACGCCGAACAGCACCATTTCACCACGCTCAGCGGCCACAGTGGCCAGGGCCAGGGCACGTTGCAGGGCTTTCTGGTCGTCCAGCACGTGGTCGGCCGGCAGCACCAGCATCAGCTCGTCACGGCCTTCGTTGACCAGCATCATTGCCGTCAGGGCCACGGCCGGCGCGGTGTTACGGCCGAACGGTTCCATCAGGATGCGCTGGGTTTCCAGTTTGCGGGCGGCCAGTTGCTCGTTGACGATAAAGCGGTGGTCTTTGTTGCAGACCACGATGGGTGCATCCATGCCGTCGAACACCAGGCGCTCCAGGGTTTGCTGGAACAAAGTGTGCTCGCCGGTCAGGGCCAGGAACTGCTTGGGAAACTGTTTACGCGAAAGCGGCCAAAGACGTGAGCCGCTACCACCGGAAAGGATTACTGGGATCATGTGTTTCTCCTTGAATCAATATGGGTTAGAGCTACTGCGTTCTGTCGTTTCACTCTTGTTTTTGTCTCGGTCCGGGCTGGCCGCTTAATCCTGTAGGAGCGAGCTTGCTCGCGAAAAACCAGAGAGCGCCGGGATAAACCGGGGGCGCTGCGTCATCGTTAGCGTTCTTCGCGAGCAAGCTCGCTCCTACAGGGGGTGCGGTCCGTCCGGTAAATAGTTAGCGGGTCGACACGGGGCGCTTGACCCACACTGGCGACAGGTTGGCGCCGCTGCCGGTGACGTACAGCACTGCGGCCTCACCACGCTCCAGGGCTACCGGCTTCACGTCGCCGACTTTCTTGTCGCCTTCGTACAAGGCCAGGCTGACCTTCACCGGGTTGATCTCGCGCTCGCCACGGCCCTTGGCGGCCACGGCCTGGACCACGTCGGTCTTGCCGTCGGCGGTTTTCAGGGTCAGCGACTTGTCACTGAGGTTCTGCACGCGCACCAGGGATTTCTGCTTGTTCTTGAACGGCGGTTCTTCGATCAGTTGCGGCTGGCCGCTGCCGCTGCTGACCAGGGTGTAGTAGTGGTCGGAGGCGAGCTTGACCGGCAGGGTCTGGCTGCCGACCTTGGCGCTGTAGTCACCGCCCGGCATGAAGCTGAAGTCACTGCTGGCCAACGGGGCAACCTCGTTGAGGTTGGTGCTGCCGACGGTGGCGCTGACTTCCTGGTTGCTGGCGTTGTATACCCGCACAAAGCTCGAGCCTTTTGGCGCGACCGGGCCGTAGAGGGCGGCGTCGCCACCGGCGAAGGCGGACATCGAAATAACGCTCATGCCTGCAACGAGGGCAAAGGTTTTTGCGAGACGACGCGGAGTAGTAGTGAAAGTCATGTGAGTTACCTCTCTTTCAGTTTTGCGCCCGGTTGGGCGTCTCGGAGTTCATGTTTTTAACGGCGGGGGTGTTGATAGCCATGTTCTGTTGGCGCGCACCGGCTTGTTTGAGCTGCGCAACCCACTGCGGGTCGGCATCGCCGATTTCGTTGTTCACAGGCAGATAACGTTCAGGAAACTCCCAGATCAGCACCTGTGGCGGGCTGTTCTTGAAGTCGTCGCTTTTCAGGTAGCTGAGCATCGGCAGGATCGGGCCGTGGCCGTCTTCGGAGTAGTTAATGACGTCGCTGCCCAGCGCTTGCTTCAGCGCGCCGACAAAGTTCCAGTTCGGGTTGGCGCTGTAGCTGGTGCCCACCAGGGCCACCGGGGTTTCGCTGTCGGTGAACAGGGCGTCGTCGCCTTTGGTTTCAGCCAGGTGAGTCACGCGTTTTTGCAGCGGCTCCTTGGGTGGCATCAGGTTTTCGAACAGCGGGTCCAGGGGCAGGAACAGACGCAGGTCGCCCTTGTGTGGCTCGGTCTTCTCGGCTTCGGTGACGAAGCGTTGAGGCTCGCCGCTCAGGGGCGTTTTGTTGGCAATTGTCTTGGCCAATTCTTTGGCCGCCACTTCAGCGCCGTCCGGGGTCCAGTGGGTGTCGGTGCGCAGGAACACTTGCTGGCCGTGCAGCTTGGCCTGTTGCAGCGGGCCCATCAGGTCGGGAGCGACGATCTTGTCGGCGGCCATGCGGGCATGGAAGTCCTGGTACAGACCTGCGTGGATACTCGCCGGCTGCACTTCACCCAGGTGTTCCGGGTACAGGCGCACCTTGGCCGGCACGATCGCCATCACCAGTTGGATGCCTTGGGCCTTGAGCTTCTGGCGCACGCCTTCCACCAGGGCGTAGTTGCCTTGCAGGTTCTGGTCTTCGTTGACGATGGGGTTGAATTCCTCGTCGCTGTAGAGCCAGTGATCGCGGCCAATCACCACGCCAGGGCGGCCTTCATTGAACAGCTTGTAGTCCAGGGCTGCCCAGAGGTTGGTGCCCAGGCGCTTGATCGGGAACTGGTCGTCGTAATGGGTCTCGACGGCCTTGGTCCAGCGACCGTTGAGCACGGTAGCGTCGGCGTTGGTGCTGAAACCGAAGAAACTGCGCATCGACCAGGCGCCCAACGCCAGCAGCACGGCCATGAACAAGGCGATATAGAGGACGCGTAATGAACGGGTCATGGTCGGCTCCCTCAGAACTGGAAGTAAAGGAACGGCGAGAAGCTCTGCGCCGAAAGTTTGAGAATCGACGCCACGAACAGCAGCAGTACTGCGGCGCGCATGGCGTAGCGTGGCCAGGTGGCGGTCCAGTAGGCCGGTTGCACGGTGGCCTCGGTGCCAACGGTGTAGCCGGGCTCATGGATGCTGCCCGGGGTGTCGCCCGGTACGGCCTTGATCAAGCCAGGTTGTGCAGTCGCCGGGCCATCGGCCTGGGTGTTGACCGCAGGCTTGGTTTTTTCCGGTGGGCGGTTGTTGTAGAAGTCCCGCAGGCCGAAAAACGCCAGGGTTGCGTATGCCACCACCAGGGTTGCCACTTGCAGGCCGGTGAGGCTGGCGCGATTGAGTTCCGAGAGTGACCACTCGCCGAAGCTGAACATCGCGCCGTACATACGGCCGGCGACGTGCAGGTTTTCCGAGCGGAAGATCACCCAGCCCATTACCACCAGCAGGAAGGTGAAGGCCCAGCGCACGACGTTGAAACTGCGCGGTGCGGTGTTGAGGCCGATGGCTTTTTCAATCGCCAGCCACATGCCGTGCCAGGCGCCCCACACGATGTAGGTGATGTTTGCACCGTGCCACAGGCCACCGAGCAGCATGGTCAGGAACAGGTTGCGGTAGGTGGTCAGCGTGCCTTTACGGTTGCCGCCCAGGGTGATGTAGAGGTAGTCACGCAGCCAGGTGGACAGGCTGATGTGCCAGCGCCGCCAGAACTCGGTGATCGACTGGCTGATGTACGGTTGCTTGAAGTTTTCCATGAAGCGGAAACCCATCATCAAGCCCAAACCGATGGCCATGTCGCTGTAGCCGGAGAAGTCGAAGTACAGCTGCGCGGTGTACGCCAGCGCGCCGAGCCACGCGTCGCCGGTGGTGGGGTTTTGCAGGGCGAAGCAATGGTCGGCGACCACCGCCAGGGTGTCGGCGATGAACACCTTCTTGATGAAACCCTGCATGAACCGCGTGCAGCCCTCGGAGAATTTATCGAGGGTGTGGGTGCGGTTGTTGAACTGGTCGGCCAGGTCGCGAAAGCGCAACACGGGGCCGGCAATCAGGTGCGGGAAGATCGCCACGAACGCCGCAAAGTCGATCAGGTTGCGGGTGGCCGGGGTGTCGCCGCGGTACACGTCGATGATGTAGCTGATGGACTCGAAGATGTAGAACGAGATACCGATCGGCAACAGCACGTGGGTCAGGATGAAAGGCTCAAGCCCCGCCGACTTCATCATCAGGTTGATGCTGTCGACGCCGAAGTTGGCATACTTGAAGTAGCCGAGGATGCACAGGTCGACCGCCACGCCCAACAGCAGCCAGCGCTGGGCCGGCTTGGTGCGCACGCCTGCCGCACCGACCTTGAGGCCGATCCAGTAGTTCCACAGCGTCACGGCGGCGAACAGCGCCAGGAAGTCCACTCGCCACCAGGCGTAGAACACATAGCTGGCAACCAGCAGCAGCAGATTGCGATAGCGTTGCCCGCTCAAGTAGTACAAGCCGAGGAAGATCGGCAAGAACAAAAACAGGAACACATTGGACGAGAAAACCATCCCGATCTCTCCATGTTTAACCAACAGTCAAGGGCCAACGGCCCCCCCAAACCCCCCACCGAAAACGGAGAGGGGCGGTATTACATTCCCACTGACGAAACCGGCTCAAAATGTGGGAGCGGGCTTGCTCGCGAATGCGGTGTGTCATTCAACACAGACGGCGACTGTTACACCGCCTTCGCGAGCAAGCCCGCTCCCACATTTGAATTGCGTTTCGTCAGGAGCCTTTGTTGCCTTTCTCGTGCGCCGGGTCGAAGACCTTGGTCAGGTCACCCCCGAGACGGAACGTCTTGAACGGCTGCATCCCGTGCTTGCGCTCGATCACATCCGGCGCGCAGGTGTAGAGGGTGCAGAAGGGCTCAAGCCAGGCAAATTTCATGTCTTCCTTGAGGTCCTTCATGTCTTGTTCCTTGCCGTTCTTCTTCTCGAAGATCTCCGGGTCTTTCACCCCGGCCAGCACGTTGTCGCCCAGGCGTTTCAAGGCGCCGTTGTTTTCCTGGCGCAGGTCAACACCGTTGACCAGGGCAAAACTGGCGATCATCGCCAGCGGCGGCAGGGCATAGTTGTGGTACGACAAAGCCCGTTGCTGACGCTTCAATTCGTTCGGCAGGAAGCCCTGCGCATCGACCTGATTGGCGCCGACCTTGTATTCCTTCACGGCCCAATCAAACAGGTCGCGACGGTTGGTGGCGATGGAGGTCGCCATCACCGACCAGGCGGCCCAGTAGGAGTGGTTGTTGGTTTTATCCAGCGGCAGGTTGTCCCAGTCGCTCACCACCTGGTCGGCCATTTTGCTGAACCAGGCCTCGATCAACTGCGACTCCTGCTGGTGGTTGGCCAGCGGGTGGGAGTCGGAGAACTTCAGGCGTACATAGGCCGAGGCCATGCTGCCCAACGCCCATTTGCGCATGGACTTGCCGGTGTGGTTGAAATCCTTGGACATCAACGCATCCGCCTTGGCCCAACTCGTCAGCCAGTTCAGCGTACATTCCAGCTGCTCCGGGCGACCGTCGCGCATGAATTGCATCACGCGTTTGCTGGTGTCTTTTTCCAGCTTGGTGATGTCGGCGGTGCTGTCGCGAAAGGCTTTTTCGGACTGCACGTTCAACGTGGAGCGAGCCTTGTCCGAACCTTCGTACTTGCTGCGAAACTGCAGCGAACCGGTGTACGGCGCCGGCATGGTGTCGCAGTCATTCTTGAAGTCGCCGGTCTTGAATGCTTCCACCGGGGCGAAATAACCCTGGGGTGGAAGCAGTGGCGCGGCGGCATTGACTGATCCGGCGAAGATCGCCATGCCCAGTAATGTTGGAATCAATAGCTTCTGCATAAGTAACCTCATTGCCCGGCAGATGCGGTCTGTTGACCACCGGCGGGGAATACGTTGCGTGTGCAAATTTTCGCTTCGACTTTCTGCGCGGCAGTGCCCGCTTCAGGGCCCTGCACTTCCACGGCCAGCAGGTTTTGCGTGGCCCAGTCTTCATCGGTGCGCAGTTCAAAGGCGAAACGCCCGTCTGTATCGGATGTTTCGGGTTTGTCGATCTTGATGTCCTCGTGGCGCCCGTTCATGTACCAGAGGGTTGCTTGCAGGGTTTTCACCGAAGGGTCGGCGAAGCGGATGTCGACCTGATGGCTGGCGTTGCGCAGGTCTTTGTTCGAACTGTTAACCAGTAATTCGTTCTTGCCGGGTTTCAGCGTGGTGCTGGCGCTCATCTGGGCGGTCTTGCCTTCGCAGCCGTTGTCCAGCAGCGACATCATCTGGCGGTAGATGGTCTCCTGGTCCAGGCGATACAGCGGCGAGAATTCCCAGATCAGGATCTTCGGCGGGGTCTTCTGGAATTCGTCGCTGCCCAGGTACTGGATCATCGAGCCTTCGAGACCACCGCCGGGGAAGGCGACGTTGAGAATGTCGGCACCGATTTCCTGTTCCAGGAAGCCGGCGAAGTTGTAGTTCTTGCCGCTGTGGCTGGTGCCCACGAGGGTGATCTGCGGGTTGCCGGAATCACCGAACAGGTCGCCGTCCGCCGCTTCGCCCTTGGGCTCGGTGGTGAACTGGTCCATGTACTGGATCGCGTAGCTGGTGCCACACAGTTGCCCGGCCATGTTGTGCAGGGTGCCGGTCTTACCCATGCGCCCGGAACGTTTGGTCTCGAATTCACGCTGCGGGATGCCGGCAAACTCGGGCATCGCGCGCACTTTCGCGCCGACGATTTTGGCGGTGCGCTGGGCGCCGTATGGCGTCCAGTGTTGGTCACCGCGGAAGTAGAAGTCGTGGGCCGGTAATTCATCCGGCAACTGCTCGTTGGTCAGCGGCGACAGGTCCGGCACGACATAGCCCATCTTGGCGAAACGCCCGAGCATGGTTTTGTAGTTGCCCAGGGCCTTGTCGAAATCGAACTTGGCTTTCTCTTCAGGGTTGAGCTTGTTGCGGTTCACCAAACCACGGGTTGGCTGGTAGACCACCACCAGTTCCACGCCCTTGCTCTTGAACGCATCGTGCAGCTGTTGCATGCGTTTGTAGCCGGCGGGGCTGGTGTCGAATTCGGTGCGCAGGTCTTCCTGGGTACGGAACAACCAATCGCCCTGGGCTTGCACCAGGGTGGTGAAGTTCTGCTGGTAGCGCGTGGTGTAGTTCTTCGCGTCGTGGGCAGCCGGGCACAGGCTGCAGCACGGTTCGGCGCTGAATTTCGGGGCCTGTACTTCGTCGGCACGCACGCCCTGGCTGGCCGCGAGCAGGCCGAGGGTCAAACCCGAAAGGCTGAGCAATTTGATCATGTGTGGGTGCATAAAGGTCATCCTCAGTCCTGCATTTCGGTCTGGCGTTCGACAGGGTCGATCAGCACGGCTTTCTTCTGGCGTACCAGCAAGTCGAGGATCTCTTCCTGGCGATCGCCAAGAACGCCCGAGAAGCTGATGCCACTGGATTTGGTCGGCGCAAGCATCGACACGCGGTACAACTCGACGCTCAAGGGCGAGTCGATGGACAGCGGCCCGCTGCCGTTGGCGGCCAATTCACCGCCCACCACAATCAGCGAGACCTTGGTGTCGAACGGGTCGAGGGCGATGTCGCGGTCGGTGTCGGTCAAATCCTTGATGTGGCCGTACACGCCGGTCAGCCCGTTGGCCATGGCAATGTTCTCGTACAGGCGAATGTTCACGCTGTTACGCACGCGGATGCCGTGGCGACGGTTGCTGATCACCTTGTTGCCCCACAGCAGGTTATCGCCGCTCTCATAGAGGGTGATGCCGTCGGTGTGGTTGCGGTAGATCTCGTTGTCGGCGATCAGGTTGTTGACGCTGTTACGGTCGATCACCAGGCCCGAGAGTTTGTTGTCGAAGCTGCGGTTGTTGAAGATGAAGCTGTCGTTCACTTCCCGGGAAATGATGATGCCGTGCTTCTTCTTCGTGCCGTAGACGGTGTTGTCAGTGATGATCAGGCCGTGTGAACGGTCGTGGGGGTCAATGCCGTAGACGATGTTGTCTTTGTAGGTATTGCCCTTGAGCACAAAGCCGGTGGTTTCGTAGCAGTAGAAGCCGTACCACATGTCCGAGAACTCGGAGTCGACGATCCAGCCCGTCGGCTCGGGGCGCTTGAGCACCTTGGCCATGTTCGGCGTGTACTGGGAAATACTCACGCCATACGACTTACTGTTGGCGTAGCCGAAGCTGGCCATCTTGCTGTTGGCGATGTAGGTCTCGGTGCCGCCCCAGGCCAGCAGGAACGGACGGAATTCCTTGGGCGACTGGAAGGTCGCCGGGCCGTTGGTCTTCTCGCGCCAGCCGGTGATTTTGGTGTCACGTACGAACAGTTGGCCGTCGTTGATCAGGAACGAACCGGCTTCCTGGGACAGGCGCAGCTCTTGAGTCTGCTTGTCGATTTCGAGGATGCCTTTACGGCCCACCACGATCGGCAACTTGGCGAGGAACACACCCGGCGAGGTTTCGCTCAAGTACTGCTTGGGCACTTTCTTCAGCAGGTCCTTGAGGTTCATGTAGCCGTCGTCGACAAAGATCGCCTGGGGAATACCGTGCTGGCGCACTACCCATTCGGCCATCTTGTTGTCGCCGCCG
This sequence comes from Pseudomonas sp. SED1, assembly GCF_034044025.1. Classification (NCBI taxonomy): domain Bacteria; kingdom Pseudomonadati; phylum Pseudomonadota; class Gammaproteobacteria; order Pseudomonadales; family Pseudomonadaceae; genus Pseudomonas; species Pseudomonas sp. SED1. Next base: position 9,212 of record NZ_JAXCIS010000176.1, on the reverse strand, counting down.
ATGAAGTCCTTCAGGGCGTCTTCCTGCATCATCCGGCGGATGCTGACTTTGCCAGGTTTGGTGCGCACAATTTTCTTGGCGATATTGGCCGCGGTGTAGCCGGACACGTCCGGCAGCGCAGGCTTGGCCATCTCCAGCGGCGCGGTCGGCGGGCTGGAGATGGTGTAGGTCTTGGCCTGTTGCAGCTCTTTGGCGATGGTCGGCGCCTTGACCTGCTGCGCGACATCGGCGAAGGCCGAAGTGCTGGCCAGCAGCATCGCTGCGACCAGCAGGCTGACCGAGCCTTTGAGGGCTTGAGGGTTCATTGCGCAGGCTCCCATCAGAACTTCCAGATCACGTCGACAAAGGCGCGATGCATGTACGAGTCGACTTGGCTGCCATAGGCGTCGCCCGGTTTGAACACGCCTGCACGGAAGCGCACCAGAGCCGACGGTTCGTCGATCGACTGGCTGAGCCCGGCCGGCAGCAGGCCTTTCTTGAAGTACTTGGTGACCACCAGGTCCATCTCCTGGCCCAGGTCTTTCTTGCCATCTTCAAGCGGCAGGGACGTGCTGGACAGGATCGCGCCGGTCACGTCATCGGTGTTGTTCTGCACGGCGTCGATGCCGTTGCTGCCCACCGGCTTGTTGCCGTCGACGCGCCAGAACTTGTGGTACACCAGGCTGGCGTCATAGTCCTCGCGCAGCTGCCACGAACCGAACAGGCTCATGGCCTGCATGTTGTTCATCTCGCCGCGAAACGCTTCGCCGAAACGGTGGACGCGGGACTGGGTACCGGTCCAGTTCGAACGGTTGCTTTGCAGGCCGTTCTGCTCGTATTCGGCGCTGGCGCGGGAGTAGGCGGCGCCCACTTGCCACTGCGGGTCGAGGCGCAGGCGCACACCCAAATCGGTGGCCCAGCCATTCACGTCATCGCTGCGCTTGGCATTGGTGGGACGGGTGCCGTCGGCGTTCAAGGCGTTGACCGTGTCGCGGTCGCCCTGCATGCCGGTGACGCTCGCCCAGTAGTTGACGGTGTTGGTGTTGCGCCAGTTGTAGGCGTCGCTGTTGGCTTCGATGCCGAGCCAGGTCAGGTCGCCGTTCTCGCGCTTGTCCAGCGAATCGGTGGCCACGCCCGGTTCCGGGAAGTCGAGCTTGCCGTCGTCATGGGTGTGGTGAGCGCGCAGGCCGATCCACTGGCCTGGCGTCCACTGATAGGCGGCGTCGGCGTAAAGGTGCTGACGGTCCTTGTCCTTGGGCGACAGTTCCTTGAGGTCGGTGCGGTATTCGCTGAAACGCTCGGCGACGCCGACATTGGCCTTGAGCAAGGTGGTGTCGAAGGTCCAGTTCAGCGCTTCGATATTGGTGTCGCGCCATTGGCCGTCGTCGTTGCGCAGGCGTTGGCGACCGAGCTTGAGGATCTCGCCGGGGTAGGGCGTGAAGCCGCCGTAGGCGACCCAGAACTCGCGCATCGCCAGGTAATTCTTCTTGCTCTTGCGGTCGTCATTGCTGGTCTGTTGGGTGGCGTCATCCGAGGACTGTTGCAGGGTGTCGGTCTCGATGATGTCGCTGGAGGTCACGGCCTGGCCCATGGCGTAGGCGCTCCAGTTGCCGCTCTCACCGTAGATCCAGGGGCGCAGGTCAAGGCCGATGCCGTTGACGTCGCCGCCTTTCTGGGTGCCCAGGTCGCGGTCATCTTCGGACTGGCCGGTGACTTTGACTTCCAGGCCGAAGTTCTTGGCTTCAGTCAGCGCGGCCAGGGTCGGACACGACCACAGCAGGGCGAAGGTCAGGCCGATGCCGGCCTTGACGAATGGATTGAGCTTCATAGGGATTCCTCGCCGTCTTCTTCTTGCAGGGCGTGCAATTGCAGCGTGCTTTGGGCCAGGGTGCCGCGCACGGCCAGTTCCTGTTGCACCAGGCGTTGGCCTTCGGCGCGTTGTTCCGGGGGCAGCGGAGCTTCGAGCTGGGTCGCCAGGTCGTTGGCTTCCGGCGTGTCCTGGGCCTTGGCCAACTGGCTGAAGACATAGGCGTTAAGCGGGTCGGGCTTGGTGCCCTTGCCTTGGGAAAACAGTTGGGCAATCGCGAAGTCGGCGCTGTTCTGGCCGTTGCGCGCAGCGGTCAGCAGATGGTCCAAGGCCTTTTGCGAATAGACCTTGCCCAGGTAGCCACGGCGGTAAATCTGGCCGAGGTAGTAATCGGCAGCCACTTCGCGGCCGACGGCTTTCTGGAAGTGTTCTTCGGCGGCCTTGGCATCTGCCGGGACCCACTTGCCTTCGTAGTAGAGCTTGCCCAGCAACAGTTCGGCGCGGGGCTGGTCGGCGGCGCGGCCGTTGTCCAGGTACTTCATCATCTGGTCGACGTCACCCAGTTCCGGGAAGTCGTAGAGCAGTTGCGCCAGGCTGACCCAGGAGGCCGGGTAAGCAGGGGCGATTTTTTCCAACAGCGCCTGGGCGGTTTTTTCGTCAGTCTTGCCCAGGCTTGCATCACCCAGTACGCGAGCGACGCTGTCGACCCGCTGGGCGGTGACGGTGCCATGGCTGTAGCCGGCTTCCATCTGCTTGAGCAGTTCGGCCTGTTTTTCCGGCTCGGCTTTTTTCTGGTAGACCGTGGCCAACTCGACGTAGCAGATATCGGTGGTGTTCAGCGCGGCCTTGCAGATGCTTTCCACTTCATCCAGATGCTGGTCGTAGGTGTCCTGGGTGCGATACAGCAGCACCTGGGCCAGGCCGGCTTCCGGGTAACCCGAGGCGCGCCATTTGCTGATTTGCTGCTGGGCGTTGATGTTCGGGAAATCATGCGGGTATTGCAGGTACAGCATTGCCAGCGGAATCAGGGTGTTGCCTTCGCCATTGGCAAAGGCTTTTTTCAACAGGCCTTCGGCTTCATGGTGCTCGGCTTCAGTAGCTCCCGGCTTGGCCACCAGCAGGCGACCCAGGCGTGCCTGGGCACGGGGCGAGGTATCGGCGGCCGCGCGATACGTCGCTTCGGCCTGCTTGATTTGCTCGGGGTCGCGGGTGCCGACCTGGATATCCGCCAGGCCCACCTGGGCCTCGCTGTAGCCCAGGTCTGCCAGTTGCTGGTAGTTCTGCTGCGCGGTGACCGTGTCACCACGCTTGAGGGCTTCATTGGCCAGGCGTTGGTCGGGCAGGCCGGCGCAACCGGCGAGGCTGACCGCAACAGCCAGCAACGCCGCAGTTCCCATGTGGGAGCGGGCTTGCTCGCGAAGGGGCCCTGTCAGTTGATGCATGTGTTGGCTGACACACTGCTTTCGCGAGCAAGCCCGCTCCCACAGGGATTGCGGTGTTTTTGAGAGAGTCATCACAGGCATGTCCTCTGCTTACAGACCGTTGGCCATGGCTTTGTCGATCAGCCAATTCAGGGATGGGCCGCGGTCGCTGGTCACTTCAACCGGGCGGCCGGCGTAGGTGCTGTCCAGCGGGGCATCGGGTTTGATCTGCACGCGAATATCGGAAGACATTTCGCTGCTGTTGAGGCTGGTGCTGCTGACGATGGTGCCGGTACGCACCTGCTCTTCATCCGCCACCTGGAAGTTCACGCGGGTACCCGGGCGAACGTCGGCAAACTGGCGATAGGAGAAGCGTGCATCAACGTTGGCCTGGCTGCCGCGCGGTACCAGTTGGAAGATCACATCGCCCTTGCTGGCGTACTGACCGTCGGCGACCAATTGCTGGGCCACGACGCAGTCGCACGGGGAGGTGAGGGTGCCGGTCATTTGTTTGCCGAACAGCTCTTCAACCTTGGCCGGTTGCAGTTGGTCTTCGTCCAGATGGCCCTTGAGCACATCGAGCATGCTGGTGCTGAACGTCGCCAATGGCGCGCCCTTGGCAGCGACCGCGTCACCTTTGATCAGGCTCTGCACGGTGCCGTCGCGAGGCATGGTCACGTTCATTCCGGGCACGCTCACCAGGCCGGACGTGGCGTGGCTGACGAAGTACATGCCGTACACCGATTTGACCACGAAGCCGAATGCCGCCAGGCCCACCACGAAGATCCCGAGGCTGAAGGTCACGGCCCGCAGGCGGCCGCCGACGCTCATGTTGCTGCCGCTGTCCTTGACCTTGCGCGCCTTGGTGAAGTTGTCGCGTTGCAGGGTCGCCAGCACGTCGCCCATGGTCACGATGTCGCCGGACAAGTGCGAGGTGATCAGGTGGCGCAGGGTGGAGATGTCTTGTGCATCGAGGTTCTGGAACTGGCAACCGGTGCGGCCGGTCTGGCGGTCGTAGGAACGAATCTGCAGCTCGACGTCCATCGCCAGGCCCAGGTTATCGATCACGAACTGCAGGCGACCCTTGTGCACATCGCCGACTTTCAGCGGCTGTTGCGGGGCGTTGAACGCCAGGCCGCCGGCGGACAGGTCGATGACCCGCACTTCCATCGGCGTGTGGTCGGCGCCGAAGAAGCGCAGCTTGGCCGGGATTTTTACCCGGGCGTGCTGGCGCTGGGCTTCGGATTCGTGGACAACGTTGGCGTTTACTTGGCTATTCATGGTGTTTAGTTCCTAGTTAATTCAGGCTTGGCAGGGTCAAACCATCATCAGCAACACGGCGACGAAAATGCTGCCGGCGGAGAAGGTCATGGTCCGAGACGACCAGGTGTTGAACCAACGTTGAAAGCTGGCCAAATCGCGGGTCAGTTTGGTGTCCTGGCGTGTCCAGGACTGTTGATCAAGGCGGAAGAACACGTAGATCTTCACCAGCGCGCCCATGATCTGGTTGTAATAGAGAATCACCGGGTAAGCCGGGCCGATCCGGTGACCGGAGCACGACAGCAGCAGGGTCAGAATCAGGCGGGTGATGCCGATCCACAGCAGGTAGGCGAGGATGAACGCGCCGCCGTATTTGAAGGTGGCGATGATCGCCACGGTCAGCCCCAGCAGGGAGGTCCACATCGACACGCGTTGATCGAACAGCACGATGCTGGTGAACAGGCCGAGGCGACGCATCCCCAGGCCCAAGGCACGTGAGTTCTGGCGCAGGTTGTTGCCGTACCAGCGGAACATCAGTTTGCGGCTGGCCTTGATGAAGCTCTTTTCCGGCGGGTGTTCCACGGTGTGAATCGCGGCATCCGGTACGTAGAAGGTGTCGTAGCCCAGGCGCATCAGGCTGAACCAGCTGGACTTGTCGTCACCGGTCAAAAACTTGAAGCGGCCCAGGCGCCAGTGTTGCAGCGAGTCGCTTTCCACGTCGGCGATAAAGCCAGGGTCGGTGACCACGTTGGCGCGGAACACCGACATGCGACCGGTCATGGTCAGCACGCGTTTGGACAGGGCCATGGAGCACATGTTGATGTGGCGCTGGGCGAAGCGCAGCTTGTGCCACTCGCTCATGATGTAGCCGCCGCGTACTTCGCAGAACTCGTTGGTGGTCAGGCCGCCGACATTGCCGAACAGCTGGAACCACGGCACGGTCTTGCGCACGACGCCCTCGGCGAGCACGGTGTCGCCATCGATCACGGCCACTACGGCGCGGTCGTCCGGCAGGTGGCGGGAGATGGCGCGAAAACCGAAGGCCAGGCCGTCACGCTTGCCGGTACCGGCGATACGCACGAAGTCCAGCTTGACGTGGTCCGGCGGGTTCATCTTGGCCCAGAGGCTCTTGACCAGCAGCTCATCGGACATTTCCACCAGGGAGCAGACCACGGTGGTAGGGAAGCCACATTCGATGGCCTCGCGAATCACCGAGCTGTAGACCTGGGCAGTGGTCAGCGCATCGATTCTGAAGCTGGTGACCATCAGGAATACGTGGGACGGGTCTGCCGCTTTGCCCAGCTTGCGCACTTTGCGCCGCAGGTGCGGGTAGACCACGTACAGGAACAGCATGCCGCGAAAGAAATGCGTAGCACCCATCGAGTAGCGCCAGATACCGACGGCACCAATCAGGAAAATAAAATTCTTCGACTCGGAGTCGAACGTACTCGCCGGCAACAGCAGGGCGAGACCCATCAGCAGGCTCAGGAAAAACAGCCAGCCGGCGGATTGGAGGAGTACGTGTTTTAACTTGGACATAGGCGTCATTCCGCAGGTGAAGGAGGCTTCGAGCGGCAAGCGTCGGGGATCAGGACGCTTGCCGCTGGAAACTTGCCGTTGCTGTTACCAGCAAATGCCTTCGGTACGACCGCTCACGCTGGTGGCCTTGGACATGAAGCCCACCAGGTCGACCACTTGCTTGCCGTGGGGTGCGTTATGCGCCAGGGCACGGAACTTCTCATCGCGGTTGCCCAGGATGATCACGTCGGAGTTGTTGATCACTTCGTCGAAGTCCGAGTTGAGCAGGGACGACACGTGAGGGATCTTGCCTTCGATGTAGTCCTTGTTGGCGCCGTGGACGCGAGCGTATTCGACGTTACTGTCGTAGATGCTCAGGTCGAAACCCTTGCCGATCAGCATTTCTGCCAGTTCCACCAGCGGGCTTTCGCGCAGGTCATCGGTGCCGGCCTTGAAGCTCAGGCCCAGCAGGGCGACTTTGCGTTTGTCATGGCTGGAGACGATGTCGAAGGCGTTCTGCACCTGGGACTCGTTGCTGCGCATCAGCGAGTTGAGCAGCGGTGCATCCACGTCGAGGGAGCCGGCGCGGTACGTCAGGGCGCGCACGTCCTTGGGCAGGCAGGAGCCGCCGAAGGCAAAGCCTGGGCGCATGTAGTACTGGGACAGGTTGAGAGTCTTGTCCTGGCAGACCACTTCCATCACTTCGCGACCGTCGACACCTACCGCCTTGGCGATGTTGCCGATCTCGTTGGCGAAGGTCACTTTGGTCGCATGCCAGACGTTGCAGGTGTACTTGATCATCTCGGCGACGGCGATGTCCTTGCGGATGATCGGCGCGTCGAGTTCTTCGTACAGCGACTGCAGGACATCGCCGGAAGCGGTGTCGAATTCGCCGATGACGGTCATTGGCGGCAGGTCGTAGTCGGCAATGGCAGTGCTTTCACGCAGGAACTCAGGGTTTACCGCAACGCCGAAGTCGACGCCGGCTTTCTTGCCGGAGCAGTCTTCGAGAATCGGGATCACCACGTTCGCCACGGTGCCTGGCAGCACAGTGCTGCGGACCACGATGGTGTGGCGGGTGGTCTTGTCACGCAGGACAAACCCGATTTCGCGGCACACCGATTCGATGTAGTTGAGTTCCAGGTCGCCGTTTTTCTTGCTCGGCGTGCCGACGCAAATCATCGACAGGTCGGTATCACGGATAGCGTCGGCGAAATTGGTAGTGCCGCGCAGTCGGCCGGTCTGGATACCCTGGCTCAACAGTTCGCCCAGACCCGGTTCAACGATGGGCGATTTGCCCGCGTTGATCAGGTCGATCTTGTCCTTGGAGATGTCTACGCCAATGACCTCATGGCCCCGTGCAGACAGGCAACCGGCACATACCGCGCCGACGTAACCCAAACCAAATATGCTGATGCGCATCGCATTTACCTCATTGTTAATCGTGCCACTAGATGGCCGGAGTTCATGTTTTGAAGCGTCACTCAGGCACTGGAAAGTGCGACGAGTAAACGTCGGTATATCCAGTGCAGGCATACTAAAAGTCGAGTGACTAACTAATGCACTCAAGTTGTGCGCAACGTGGCCTTATTGTTGGGGCTTGCCCTGAAATGCAGCCAGCCTTCCTGGGGAAGGGCCTGGCGCCAGTGCCGCAAGGCGTTGATAGGGGTTTTTAGCCCTTATATATCAACAACTTGGGTTGTCTCACTGACCCATACAGGTGAGCTCAGCCTTGGCCTTGTCGGAGAAAGTAGTGAAAACTTTTCGTCCGCCTTCAACTAATCAGTTGATGATTTGACCATTGAGTCAAAGCTGTATGACAACTTTGCTACTTCCGTTGGTCGCCACGTAAGTCATCTCTTACATCTGCAGAGATAATCGTTACCGGTGGTATGAGCGGTGCTTTAGGACATAGTTCCTGTCCACTCATCCTGTTTCCGGAAATTTCTTGAAATATTAGAAAAGATGGCACTAGTACTATTGTGATAGCACTTGCTATTTGGGCCAGTAGTTGCGGGGAGTTGCGAGGGTTAAATAGTTTTGTGCCACTACTCCTTGAAAAAAGTGGTGCCACTACGAAAAAAATTGACGAATGTCGAGTGAAATAAATGTTAGGGATTCTGAAGAATTATTTTTGACGCCAAATAAATGACGAATTCGGAGTTGGAATGCAAACAAAATGTGGGAGCGGGCTTGCTCGCGAAAGCGGCGTGTCAGGCAACAAAAGCATCGACTGAACCACCGCTTTCGCGAGCAAGCCCGCTCCCAAATTTGGATCTTCGTTGTCAGGTTATTCCGGGGCGTGATCGCGCAGGAACACCAGGTTATCCGGCTTCGACTGCTCCGCATTGAAGCGATACCCCTGCACGTCAAACTCCTTGAGTTTGGCCGGGTCGTTGATGCGTTCTTCAATCACAAAACGGCTCATCATGCCCCGGGCCTTTTTGGCGTAAAAGCTGATGATCTTGTACTGGCCGTTTTTCAGGTCCTTGAACTCGGTGTTGATGATCCGCGCGTTCAGTGCCGGGCGTTTGACTGCCGAGAAGTACTCGTTGGAGGCCAGGTTGAGCAACACGTCATCGCCTTGTTCGGCCAGGGCTTCGTTGAGCCATTCGCTGATGCGGGTGCCCCAGAAAGCGTACAGGTCCTTGCCACGGGCGTTGGGCAGCTTGGTGCCCATCTCGAGGCGGTACGGCATCATCAGGTCCAGTGGGCGCAGCAGGCCGTAGAGGCCGGAGAGCATGCGCAGGTGATCCTGGGCGTAGGTGAAGTCGGCGTCCTTGAAGGTTTCGGCGTTGAGGCCGGTGTAGACGTCGCCCTTGAAGGCCAGCAGGGCTTGCTTGGCGTTGGCGGGGGTGAAGGCTGGGGTCCAGCTGCCGAAGCGTGCGGCGTTGAGGCCGCCGATTTTGTCGGAGACGTGCATCAATTCGCTGATTTGCGCCGGGCTCAGTTCGCGCAGTTGTTCGATCAGCTCCTGGGAGTGGTCGAGGTATTGCGGTTGGGTGAAGCACGGGGTGACCGGCTTTGACTCGAAATCGAGGGTTTTGGCGGGGGAAATCACCGTCAGCATGAAGTCGTCTCCTTTAATCGTGGGGGGATTCTAGGGGGTAGGGCGGTTTGACTCCACCTATGAAGGTGATAGATGGCTGGGGGTTTGGGTGTATATCCGTTATTTAGGTAACGGCGGCTTAGGGTTCCGCTCTTACAGCGGGTCACTTTTGGCAAAC
>NZ_JAXCIS010000175.1:0-2040 GCF_034044025.1 Pseudomonas sp. SED1 | reverse complement strand
ATTTCAATGCGGGAAAATTCGCGTTCAATAAAAAGCCCTGCATCTGCAGGGCTTTTTGTTTTAAGGCCGGTTACTTCTTCAACCCGGCCTTCTTCAGCTCTTCATCCCGCAATTCACGGCGCAGGATCTTACCGACGTTGGTGGTCGGCAGCGCATCGCGGAATTCCACGGCCTTGGGCACCTTGTAGCCCGTGACGTTGGCACGCATGTGCTCCATCACCTGGTCTTTGGTCAGGGTGGCACCCGGCTTGACCACGATGAAGATCTTGATGTGTTCCCCGGACTTCTCGTCCGGCACACCAATGGCCGCACATTGCAGCACGCCTGGCAGGGTCGCCAGTACGTCTTCCAGCTCGTTGGGATACACGTTGAAACCGGAGACCAGGATCATGTCCTTCTTGCGGTCGACAATGCGCATGTAGCCATCCGGCTGGATGATCGCGATGTCACCGGTCTTCAGCCAGCCTTCGCTGTCGAGGATCTCGGCTGTGGCGTCTTCGCGCTGCCAGTAGCCCTTCATCACTTGCGGGCCCTTGACGCACAACTCGCCCACTTCACCCAGTGCCAGTTCGACGCCGTCATCGGTGATGACTTTGCACAGGGTCGACGGCACCGGAATGCCGATGGTACCGATCTGGATGTGCTGGATCGGGTTCACGGTGGCCACCGGGCTGGTTTCGGTCATGCCGTAACCTTCGCAGATGGAGCAGCCGGTGACCGCTTTCCAGCGCTCGGCTGCCGCCAATTGCAGGGCCATGCCGCCCGACAGGGTGACTTTCAGCGCCGAGAAATCCAGCTTGCGGAAGGCGTCGTTGTTGCACAGCGCAACAAACAGTGTGTTCAGGCCGACAAAGCCGCTGAACTTCCACTTCGACAGTTCCTTGACCATCGCCGACAGGTCGCGCGGGTTGCTGATCAGGATGTTGTGGTTGCCGATCAGCATCATCGCCATGCAATGAAAGGTGAAGGCATAGATGTGATACAGCGGCAGCGGGGTGATCAGGATCTCGCAGCCTTCATTGAGGTTGGAGCCCATCAGCGCCTTGCACTGCAGCATGTTGGCGACGAGGTTGCGGTGGGTCAGCATCGCGCCTTTGGCCACGCCGGTTGTGCCGCCGGTGTATTGCAGCACGGCCACGTCGTTGGCGTCAGGGCTGACTTCGTTCACCGGCTGGCCGTGACCCTTGGCCAATACGTCGTTGAACTTGATCGCCTTGGGCAAGTGGTACGCCGGGACCATCTTCTTCACGTATTTGATGACGCTGTTGATCAGCAGGCGCTTGAGCGGCGGCAACAGGTCGGCGACTTCGGTAACGATCACGTGCTTGACGGAAGTCTTGGGCACGACTTTTTCAGCCAGGTGCGCCATGTTGGCCAGGCAGACCAGGGCCTTGGCACCCGAGTCGTTGAATTGGTGTTCCATTTCCCGCGCGGTGTACAGCGGGTTGGTGTTGACCACGATCAAGCCGGCACGGATGGCACCGAATACGGCGACCGGGTATTGCAGGACGTTGGGCAGTTGCACGGCGATTCGATCACCGGGCTGCAAGTCGGTATGCTGTTGCAGGTAGGCGGCAAAGGCGCCGGACAGTTCGTACAGTTCACCGTAGGTGATTGTCTTGCCCAGGTTGCTGAAAGCCGGTTTGTTGGCGAAGCGTTGGCAGGACTGTTTCAGTACCGCCTGAATATTCGGATACTCGTCTGGATTGATTTGTGCAGCAATCCCGGCGGGGTACTTATCCTTCCAAAAGTCTTCGATCATGGAAGCCCACTCCTCAGCGACGCGAATTCATTCATCGCATTTGATGCGATTATTATTTGTTTGTTTTTGGGTGAGTCTGGCGGTTAAAAGCAGGCCAAGAGGTCACAAAGCGCGCCGAGAGTAGCAGCTTTGCCAAAGGCCGCCTAGAGCCAAAAGAGGCCCCTACGGTCATAAACATGACTCAAGAATATCTAATGGTCATTTTTAGAGCAAAGATTCTATAAGCCTGGAAAAGGCTCTGGAATGGGCTTCTACACATTTAAACTGAATGAATAAAC
>NZ_JAXCIS010000174.1:0-10818 GCF_034044025.1 Pseudomonas sp. SED1 | reverse complement strand
CGCTGTAAGAGCGGAACCATAAGCAGCCGTTACCTAAATAACGGATATGTACCCAGCTCACAGATCGCATCAAACAACCGCTTCAGGCGGCACCAACGTCACCCAATACCGCGTACGAAACCGCACCTCCAGCGCCATCGTCGACGCCAGCAACGCAAGAATACGATCCGTATCCGCCAATTGAAAACTCCCAGTCACCCGCAACCTCTCCAGGCTCGAGTCCCACCGCATCACCCCTGGCCGATACCGCTCCAACTCCCGCAAAAAATCACCCAACAGCTGGTTCTGCGCAGTCAGCACACCGTCGCGCCAACCCAATTGCAACGCATCAAACCCCACCGCAGCACCCATCCCCGACGCCTGCAACCGAGCCTGCTGCCCACCTTGCAATGTCGCCATCTGCCCACGCAGGTCCTGCACCTGCACTACGCCCTTGAGCACTGACACCAAACACCCGGATGACAACTGCCGCACACACACTTCAGCCTGACTGACGATCACCTGGCCATAACGCGCCTGCACCGTCAGCGCACCACCCCCCGGTACCGTCAACGCCATCTCCCCTTCCACCAGCGTCACACGGCGCCGGGTCGCATCCACATCCACCGCACTCGCGGTATTCAATTGCAGGCTACTGCCATCCGCCAGCGTCACCCGCCTGCGTTCACCGGTGGCGGTGTGCAAGTCAGCACGCCATGCATCGATCGGCAATTGCCGGCTAAACAACCACGCAGCCGGCACCAACGCCGCCACCCCCAACGCACGCTTGAGCACCGCACGCCGACCCGGTTGCGGGCGATCAAGGCTGGCCATGGCCAATGCCGGAGGCAAGTCGGTAAAACGCTGGCGCAGTAACTGGGCTTTTTGCCAGATCTGTTCGTGTTGAGGATGGCTGTCACGCCACTGCTGCAGGCTGGCATGGTCACGCTCGGTGGCAGTACCGGATTCCAGCAACGCCAGCCACTGTGCCGCCGCACGGGCAAGATCCGGCGCGGTACGGCTCACAGTTCCACCAGCAGGCAATGCTCATAGGCCTGGGCCATGTAGCGTTTGACCGTACGCTCGGAAACCTGGAGCCGCTCGGCGATCTCGCGGTAGCCCAGGCCTTCCAGCTGGCTCCAGAGAAACGCGCGGCGTACCACCGGTGGCAAACCATCGAGCAACTCATCCAGGGCTTGCAGGGTTTCCAGCAGCAACCAGCGCTGTTCCGGTGACGGCACGCAAGCTTCCGGCAAGTGCATCAACGCATTGAGGTACGCCTGTTCCAGGCTGCGCCGCTGATGAAAATTCACCAACAGCCGCTTGCCCACGGTCACCAGGTAAGCCCGGGGCTCCTGCAATTGCGCAATCGGCTGGGCGCTGGCCAGCACCCGCAGGAACGTGTCCTGGCTCAGGTCGGCGGCATCCCACGCGTTGCCCAGACGGCGCCGCAACCAGCTTTCCAGCCAGCTGCGGTGGTCGCGGTACAAGCTGTGAAGACTCGGTTCAGTGAGGTGCGTCGGCAATACAGCATCATTCATGGCAAGTAACCTGCGCGGCGCGAGTCAGTCTCAAATGAGATTCATTCTATTTAATATCCCGCCGGCATACCACGTTCTTTTGCACAGGATGTTTAAAGCATCGCGGCCTTTTGCCTGAGCATGTCGATAAACATCCCCAGTTCGCGACTCACCGGGTCACCCCGGCGCAGCAGCATGCCGAACGGTGCGAGCTGCACCTCCAGCGCCACCGGCAGTGCGACCACCAGGCCCATTTTCAGGTAATCCCGCAGGGCACTTTCCGAGAGCACCATGATCGCGTCGGTCAGTTGAATCAGTTGCTGCATGGAATACACCGAGCTGCATTCGATGATGTCTGCCGGCTGCGGTAACGCAAGGCGTTGCAGCGCTTCGTCGAAGCCGATGCGCGCCGGGCTGGTTTCCGGTTGCAGGATCCACGGCCAGTCGCTGACCAGCTCCGTCAACGCCAGGTCATCACGCTGGGCCAGGGGATGGCCGGCGTGCACCACCACCAACAAACGCTCGTTGCCCAAGGGTTCGAAGGTGTAATGCTCGCTGTCGGTGGCGGCATTGCGCCGGGCGATGGCCAGGTCGATGCGGCCTTGTTCCAGCAACTGGATCACCTGGTCGCTGGTGTCGCCCATGATGCGAATGCGCAGTTGGGGATTGAGTGCCTTGATCTGGGCGATGGAGTCCATCACCAGGTCCGGGGCCGCGCCCATGATGGTGCCAATCGACAAGTAGCCATAACCGCCCTGTTGACGCGCCATCAGGTCTTCGGCGCAGCGGTCGAGGCCACTCAGCGCCGACTCGGCAAAGCGGATCAACTCCTTGCCCAGCGCCGTCGGGCGCATGCCCCGGGGCAGGCGCTCGAACAGGTCACAGGCAAACATGTCCTCGATCTCGCGCAACATGCGCGTCGCCGCCGGCTGCGACATGTTCAGGCTTTGGGACGCACGGTGCAGGTTCTGGCTGGAACTCAAGGCCACCAGCATGTGCAGATGCTTGTAGCGCAGGCGGTTGAACAGGCTGCGGGAGATCAACGGACTACTCATTTTTATCCTTGTTATCGATACCCTGAGGTTATCAGTTGTAAGCGAGATTCGATTTGTAGCGCATGGATTGAGCGCCGTACAGTCCTTCCCATAAGAACAAAACACCGGACTGAACAATGAAGACCCTGCCCGCACCTCTGCTCGCCAAAATTTCCTGGCGGCTGCTGCCCTTCCTGCTGTTGATGTACATCATGGCCTTCCTCGACCGCGCCAACGTCGGGTTCGCCAAACAAGCCTTCCAAGCCGACACCGGCCTCAGTGACGCCGCCTTCGCCTTTGGCGCCGGGGTGTTTTTTGTCGGCTATGCGCTGCTGGAAGTGCCGAGCAACCTGATCATGCATCGCGTCGGTGCCCGCCTGTGGATGTGCCGGATCATGGTCAGTTGGGGCCTGGTGTCCGCCGCCATGATGTTTGCCCACAACGAAACCAGCTTCTACGTGTTGCGCTTTCTGCTGGGCGTGGCCGAAGCCGGATTCTTCCCCGGCGTGATCCTCTACCTCACCTACTGGTTCCCCTCCGCCGTGCGCGGCAAGGCCATGGGTTTCTTCTACTTTGGCGCGCCCCTGGCCTTCATCTTCGGCAGCCCGTTGTCTGGCTTGCTGCTGGAGTTGGACGGGTTCTCCGGACTGCACGGGTGGCAATGGCTGTTCGTGGTGGAAGGCCTGATGGCCACCGCGGTTGGCATCTGGGCCTATTGGTACCTGGACAACCGCCCCGCCGATGCCAAATGGCTGAGCGTTGCAGAGCGCCGCCAGATCCAGGACCTGCTGGACCGCGAAGACCAGCAAAAAACCTCCCACGGCCGCAGCCTGCTCACGGTGCTGTGCCAGCCCAGCGTGCTGTACCTGTGCCTGGTTTACCTGCTGATCCAGGCCAGCGTGTACGGCGTGGTGTTCTATTTGCCCACCCAGGTCGGCGGATTGCTGGGGACCAAGGTCGGCTTGATGGTGGGCCTGGTCTCGGCGATTCCGTGGGTCTGCGCGCTGTTCGCCGCGTGGTGGATTCCCGGCTACTCCGACCGCACCGGCGAGCGCCGCAAAACCGCTTCCCTGACCCTGTTGATGGCCGCCGCCGGGATCGCCTGCTCAGTGACCTTCGCCAACCCGCTGCTGGGCATGCTCGCCCTGTGCTTTGCCGCCTCGGGCTTTATCGCCGTGCAACCGGTGTTCTGGACCTTCCCTTCCAGCTACCTCGCCGGCAGCGCAGCGGCGGCCAGCATTGCCCTGATCAACTCCTTCGGTGCCCTCGGCGGGTTTATCGCCCCGGTGCTGAAGAACTGGGCAGAAACCGCCTTTCACTCCCCTGCGGCCGGCCTTTACCTGCTGTCCGCCACCACCGTACTCGCAGCGTTGCTGGTACTCGGTATCCATTCCCCAGGCCAAAAAGCGACGAACACGCCGGCCACTGTTTAATCAAGGAGTCACACCATGGGCAACCTCACTATCAAGCACGTCCGCGCCTTTGTGCTGCGCGGCGGCGGCGCGGACTACCACGACCAGGCAGACGGCCACTGGATCGACGATCACATCAGCACCCCCATGAGCAAATACCCCGAGTACCGCCAGAGTCGCCGCAGTTTCGGGATCAACGTACTCGGCACACTCGTGGTGGAAATCGAGGCCAGCGACGGCACCGTCGGGTTCGCCGTGACCACCGGTGGCGAGCCCGCCGCGTATATCGTCGAGAAGCACCTGGCGCGCTTCCTGGAAGGCGCACGCGTGACCGATATCGAGAAAATCTGGGACCAGATGTACCAGTCCACCCTGTACTACGGCCGCAAGGGCCTGGTGATCAACACGATTTCCGGTGTCGACCTGGCGCTGTGGGACCTGCTCGGCAAGATCCGCCAGGAACCGGTGCACCAGTTGCTCGGCGGCGCGGTGCGTGACGAATTGCAGTTCTACGCCACCGGCGCCCGCCCCGACCTCGCACAGAAGATGGGCTTTATCGGCGGCAAGATGCCCCTGCACTACAGCCCGTCGGAAGGCGAAGAAGGCCTGCGCAAAAACCTCGAGGAACTGGCGACCATGCGCGAGCGGGTCGGCCCGGACTTCTGGCTGATGCTCGATTGCTGGATGAGCCTGGACCTGAACTACGCCACCAAACTGGCGATCGGCGCCCATGAATACGGCCTGAAATGGATCGAAGAAGCGCTGTCGCCCGACGACTACTGGGGCTATGCCGCCCTGCGCAACAACGTGCCCAAAGGCATGTTGGTCACCACCGGCGAACACGAAGCCACCCGTTGGGGCTTTCGCATGCTGCTGGAGATGGGTTGCTGCGACATTATCCAGCCGGATGTGGGCTGGTGCGGCGGCCTCACCGAACTGGTGAAAATCTCGGCCCTGGCCGACGCCCATAATGCGCTGGTGGTGCCCCACGGCTCGTCGGTCTACAGCTACCACTTCGTCGCCACCCGCCATAACAGCCCGTTCGCCGAGTTCCTGATGATGGCGCCCAAGGCCGACGAAGTGGTGCCGATGTTCCACCCGCAACTGCTCGGTGAACCGGTGCCGGTGAATGGCCGCATGCGCCTGTCGGTGCTCGACAAGCCCGGGTTTGGCGTGGACCTCAACCCCGATTGCCAACTGCATCGTCCGTATAACCGCTGAGGACTCCTGCCATGAACATGCCCCACAACGCTTTCAAGGCCGCGCTGCGTAAAAACGCCGCGCAATACGGGATCTGGGCCGGCTTCGCCACCGCCTACGCCGCCGAGATCGTCGCCAGCACCGGTTACGACTGGATGCTGATTGACGGCGAACACGCTCCCAACACCGTGCCCAGCGTGCTCAACCAGCTCCAGGCCGTGGCGCCCTACGCCACTGCGCCGGTGGTGCGTGCGGTGAGCAGCGACGCCAACCTGATCAAGCAACTGCTGGACGTCGGTGCGCAAACGCTGATGATCCCGATGGTCGAAACCGCCGAGCAAGCCCAGGCCCTGGTGCGTGCGATGCGTTACCCGCCCCACGGTATTCGTGGCGTTGGCGGCGGCCTGACCCGCGCCACCCGCTGGGACGGCGTGGCCGACTACCTCAATACGGCCCATGAACAGCTGTGCCTGATCGTGCAGGTGGAGTCGCGCCTGGGGGTGGAAAACGTCGCGGCAATTGCGGCGGTGGAAGGCGTGGACGCGGTATTTATCGGCCCCGCCGACCTGTCTATCGGCCTCGGTCACGCTGGCAATCCCGGGCACCCCGAGGTGCAGGAACGCATCCAGCACGCGGTCAACGCCACGCTGGCGGCCGGCAAGGCCTGCGGCATTCTCGCCCCCAACGAAGACGACGCCCGCCGTTATCAAGCCTGGGGCTGCCAGTTCATTGCGGTGGCCATCGACATCAGCTTGCTGCGCCAGGGTGCCATGGCGACCCTGGCCCGCTACCGCCCCGCCGCCGACGCCAAAGCACCGTCACGTACCTACTGAGGAGCCAAGCATGTCATCCGTACCGGTCTACCAGAACTTCATCAACGGCCGCTTTACCTCAAGCAATGCGCACCTGGATGTATTGAACCCGGCCACCGGCGCCCTGTTGTCGAAGGTCCCGGCGTCCACCTCCGAAGACGTCGACCAAGCCTTGGCTGCCGCGCGTCATGCGCAAAAAGACTGGGCGCGCAAACCGGCGATCGAACGTGCCGGGCACTTGCGCCGCATCGCCGCCAAGCTGCGGGAAAACGTCGCCCACCTGGCGCGCACCATCACCCTGGAGCAAGGCAAAGTCAGCGGCCTGGCGGAAGTGGAAGTCAACTTCACCGCCGACTACCTCGACTACATGGCCGAGTGGGCGCGTCGCATTGAAGGCGAGATCATCACCAGCGACCGCCCCAATGAAAATATCTTCCTGTTCCGCAAACCCCTGGGTGTGGTGGCCGGCATCCTGCCGTGGAATTTCCCGTTCTTTTTGATCGCCCGCAAGATGGCCCCGGCGTTGCTCACCGGCAACACCATCGTAATCAAACCCAGCGAAGAAACGCCGAACAACTGCTTCGAGTTCGCCAAACTGGTGGCCGAAACTGACCTGCCAGCCGGGGTGTTCAACGTCGTGTGCGGCGACGGCCGTGTGGGAGGCGCACTCACCGCCCATAAGGGCGTGGACATGATCAGCTTCACCGGCAGCGTCGCCACCGGCTCGCGGATCATGGCTGCTGCGGCACCGAATATCACCAAGCTCAACCTGGAGCTGGGCGGCAAGGCGCCTGCCATTGTCCTCGCCGATGCCGACCTGGACCTCGCGGTAAAAGCCATTCGCGACTCGCGGATCATCAACAGCGGCCAGGTGTGCAACTGCGCCGAACGGGTGTATGTGGAGCGCAAGGTGGCCGACCAGTTTATCGAGCGCATCAGCGCCGCGATGGCCGCCACCCGCTACGGCGACCCCATCGCCCAGGCCGATGTGGAGATGGGCCCGCTGATCAACCGCCAAGGCCTGGACAGCGTCAATCGCAAGGTACGCACCGCCTTGAGCCAGGGTGCATCGCTGGTCACCGGCGGGCAGATCGCCGACCTGGGCCAGGGTTTTCACTTCCAGCCGACGGTATTGGCCGGTTGCCACGCCGACATGGAAATCATGCGCGAAGAAATTTTTGGCCCGGTGCTGCCGATCCAGATTGTCGACGACCTGGATGAAGCCATCGCCATGGCCAACGACTGCGACTACGGCCTGACCTCCTCGATCTACACCCGCGACCTGGGCAAGGCGATGCAGGCAGTGCGCGAATTGTCGTTCGGCGAGACCTACGTCAACCGCGAGAACTTCGAGGCGATGCAAGGCTTCCATGCCGGCGTGCGCAAATCCGGAATCGGCGGCGCCGATGGCAAGCACGGCCTGTATGAGTACACCCATACCCATGCGGTGTACCTGCAGGGCTGAGGTGGTGCAACGGGCCCTGGCGCGGTAGCGTGCGGGTCCTTCCCTATCCATTCTTCCGAAGGATTGCGCAATGCCTCTTACCCCTTACAGCGGCCCGATCATCGACAGCCATTTGCACCTGTTCGACCCGCGCCGCCCCCAGGGCATTCCCTGGCCCGAGCCGGGCAACGCGCTGTATGCCGCGCATTTGCCGGCGGATTATTGGGCGCTGGCAGGCGAACATAACGTGATTGGCGCCATTGCCGTGGAAGCCAGCCCGTGGCGCGACGATAACCGCTGGTTGCTGGAGACCCTGCGCAGCGATCCACGCATGCTCGGTTTCGTCGGCAACCTTGACCCGCTGCACGGCGACTTTGCGGCTGATCTGGATGCCTTGGCCGATGAGCCGCTGTTCCTCGGCTTGCGCTACGGCAACCTGTGGGACCGCGATTTGCTAGAAGACCAGGCGCGCCGCGGATTCATCGACGGCCTGCGCCGGCTTGCCGAATGCGGGCGCGGCCTCGACAGCGCCAACCCCAATCCGCGCCTGATCAAAGGGCTGCTGCACCTGAGCAACGCCTTGCCCGAGCTGCGCATCATCGTCGATCACCTGCCCAATGCCAGCGTGCCCGCCGGTGAAGAATCGGCCTATCACGCAGACCTGATGCGCCTGGCAGAACGGCCCAATGTGTTCGCCAAACTTGCAGAAATCCCTCAGGTCGGTCCACGTGGATTGATCACCGACCCGGCGTTCTACAACGACCGCCTGGCCGTGCTGTGGGAAGCCTTTGGCGAAGACCGTTGCTTCTTCGGCAGCGACTGGCCCAACAGCGATCAACTGGCCAATTTCGCCACCACCCTGGGCCTGGTGAAAGCCTGCATGGCGAGCAAATCCGAGGACGTACAGGGCAAGTTCTTCCTGCACAACGCGGTGCGCATCTACAGCCCCACGCCACCCCACGGAGGCCAGTCATGCAGACCCGAGCTTTTCGCATGAACCTCAACCCCGGCCAGCACGCCGAGTACCGTCGACGCCATGACGAGATCTGGCCCGAACTGGCCCAGGCCCTGCGCGATGCCGGCGTGGTGGACTACCGGATCTTCCTCGACGAGGCCAGCAACGCCTTGTTCGCCGTGATGACCCACGAAGACCAGCACGGCCTCAACGCGTTGCCGGGCACCGCGCTGATGCAACGGTGGTGGCAGTACATGCAAGACATCATGCCCAGCCATCCGGACGCCTCGCCCGTCAGCGTGGATTTAATCCCGATGTTCAGCCTCACCCCAGGCTGAAACAGCGCGCGACCACAACAATAAAAAAGGATTCGACTACGTGGAAATCATTCTCTTCGGTGTGATTCTGCACTTCATCGGCGGCTTCGCCTCCGGCAGTTTCTACATCCCTTACAAGAAGGTCCGCGGCTGGGCCTGGGAAAGCTACTGGATCACCGGTGGCCTGGTGTCATGGCTGATCGTGCCGCTGATTGCCGCGCAACTGACCGTGCCCGGTTGGGTCGACATCCTGCGCCAGGCCGACAGCAGCACCCTGCTCTGGACCTACCTGTTCGGCGTGCTCTGGGGCATCGGCGGGCTGACCTTTGGCCTGACCATGCGTTACCTCGGACTGTCCCTGGGCATGTCACTGGTACTGGGCCTGACGTCGGCCCTCGGCGCCTTGATGCCGGCGCTGTACCGCGACCTGTTCACCGACGCCACCGAAGGCACCCTGACCTCGATGCTCGCGTCTCAGGGCGGACATTGGGTGCTGTGGGGTGTAGCGGTTTCACTGGTGGGCATTGCGGTGTGTGGCAAGGCCGGGTTGATCAAGGAACGGGAAGTGCCGGAGGCGGTGAAGTTTGCCAGCATCAGCGAGTTCTCGGTGGCCAAGGGCATGCTGGTGGCGGTGATCTCCGGGGTCTTGAGCGCGTGCTTCAGCTACGGCATTTCCGCCGGTCGCCCCTTGGCAGCAGCGGCCGTGGAGCACGGTGCCAATAGCCTGTTCCAGAACAACGTGACCTTCATGGTGATCATGTGGGGTGGCCTGACCACCAACGGCATCTGGTGCCTGTGGCTGAACTGGCGCAACCGTACGTTCCACAACTACACCGACCGCAGTACGCCGCTGCTGGGCAACTACCTGTTGGTGGCGTGTGCCGGCACCCTTTGGTTCCTGCAGTTTTTCTTTTACGGCATGGGCGAAAGCCGCCTGCAGAACGACGCCAGTTCGTGGGTGTTGCACATGTCTTTCATCATCATCGTGTCCAACTGCTGGGGCCTGTATTTCCGCGAATGGCAGGGCACCAGCGCCACCAACAAAGGCGTATTGGTCGCGGGTATCGCGGTGATTCTCGGCGCTATCGCCATGGTTGGTTACGGCAACTATCTCGGCTGAGGCCGCTTGTTTTCCAGGAGTCCACTTATGTTACTTGCAGACAAAACCGTGATTATTACTGGCGCCTCCCGTGGTATTGGCCGCGCCGCCGCCCGGGAATGTGCACGCCAGGGTGCCCGCGTGGTGATCGGCCACAGCGGCAGTGGCCAGGGTACTGAAGCGGCATTTTCGTTGATCGAGGAGATCAAGGCGTTCGGTGGCCAGGCGGTGGAAGTGGGCGGCGACGCGGCCGACCCGGACACCGGTGACAAACTGGTAGCCGGCGCGCTCAAGGCATTCGGCAGTGTGGATGTGTTCGTCAACAACGCCGGAATTTGCCCGTTCCACTCGTTCCTCGACATGCCGCGCGAGGTGTACCTGAAGACGG
Organism: Pseudomonas sp. SED1; assembly: GCF_034044025.1. Classification (NCBI taxonomy): domain Bacteria; kingdom Pseudomonadati; phylum Pseudomonadota; class Gammaproteobacteria; order Pseudomonadales; family Pseudomonadaceae; genus Pseudomonas; species Pseudomonas sp. SED1. Next base: position 658 of record NZ_JAXCIS010000174.1, on the reverse strand, counting down.
TCAACACCAACCTCAACGGCGCCTACTTCGCCGTGCAGGCGGCGGCGAACCAGATGAAAAACCAGGGCACGGGTGGCGCGATTATCGCGGTCAGTTCCATCAGTGCGCTGGTGGGCGGCGGGATGCAGACGCACTACACGCCGACCAAGGCCGGGCTGCATTCGTTGATGCAGTCCTGTGCGATTGCGCTGGGGCCTTATGGGATTCGCTGTAATTCGGTGTTGCCGGGGACGATTGCTACCGACATCAACAAGGAGGATTTGGCGGATGAGGAGAAGCTGGCGTACATGACTTCGCGTACGCCGCTGGGGCGCCTGGGTGAACCCGACGATGTTGCGGGGCCCATTGTTTTTCTTGCTTCGGATATGGCGCGGTATGTGACCGGGGCTTCGTTGCTGGTGGATGGGGGGTTGTTCGTCAACTTGCAGTAGCTGGTGGGGGCGTATCCGTTATTTGGGGGTTTGGGTGTATATCCGTTGTTTAGGTAACGGCCACTGTTGGTTCCGCTCTTACAGCGGCTCACTTTTGAACAGCGCAAAAGTAAGCAAAACGCTCTTGCCCCACCACTCGGCACCTCGCTTGGGCTCGGTGTGCCCGCACTCCGGCAGCACGAAGCGGGCCGCCTCGACGGGGCGTCCCTGCCCCGTCGCGGCTAAAC
>NZ_JAXCIS010000173.1:0-10218 GCF_034044025.1 Pseudomonas sp. SED1 | reverse complement strand
GGGGGCCGTCAACTACGATGGCCGCGAGCGGGCGAGGCACCGAGTGGTTGGGCAAGGACCTTTTGGTTGCTTGAGGTGCGTTTTGGTCATGCCCCCTGGAACAATCGCTCCATCTTGATGATCTCGATGGACACCGGGCTGTTGCCCCGGCTGAAGGTGCCCTCTCCGAACTTGCGAAAGCCGAACGCGGCATAGAATTTCTCGGCGGTGAGGGTCGCCTCCAGGTACGCCTTGGAATGGCCGGCAGCTTCGATCCGTTGCAATGCTTCGAGAAGCAATCGGGCACCAATCCCCTGCCCGGCGGCGTCACCCCGGACAAACAGTTTGCTGACTTCATGGCCGTCGATTTCCACGAAGCCCTGAAGCGTATCAGTGCAAGCCAGCCAGAAGTTTCCGGCGACGATCGCCTCGCGGTAGGTCTCGGGCGAGCGGCCGTCGAGCCACATGCTGATCTGGTCCGGGACGTAATCGGCGTTGCAGAGGTTTTCGACGGAGTTCTTATGCACCTGGAAAATGCCCTCGGCGTCTTCCAGACGGGCGGCGCGGATCTGCAGATTGTTCATTCCTTTGAGGTCCTGATTCGGGTCAATGATCCCGGCCTTTATAGCTGACCTACTTCATGCCAGCCACTCAAAACGGCCCGTCTTGTGCGTTGACCATCGTTATTACACACCATATAGTGTGCCCACAAACACAGACAACCACTACATAGTGTGCGGCGACGCTGAATACCGACCACACTATGCGCAGTATTTCAATGCCTTGAAGCCTGCAAAACGCACATTTTTGAACACGCTGGGTGAATCGAAGCCCACGCCGTCAAACGGACCAGGAAGGAGCAATTCAATGCTGAGTTGGGATGAAGCAGATCAACCAGACACCGGTGACGTAGTCATCCGAGGCGCCAACGCCGGCCACGCCACCGAAGCCAACATGGACCGCCTCGACGGCGCCGGCGCTGCCGCCGCCCTTGAAGCCCGCAACGTGACCGCCAGCGACTCCGCCGCGATCATCCGCGCCAAGGCCGCCCTCGACAAACTCGACGTCGCCGAAGGCCTCGCCGAGCTGGAAGGTTCCGCTGCCCGCGTCGCCGTAGACGAAAAGCGCATGATCAACTGCCGCGCCGACCTCAACCAACTCGTCCCCTTCAAATACGACTGGGCCTGGCAGAAATACCTCGACGGCTGCGCCAACCACTGGATGCCGCAAGAGGTCAACATGACCGCCGACATCGCCCTGTGGAAAAACCCCGAAGGCCTGACCGACGACGAGCGCCGCATCGTAATGCGCAACCTCGGTTTCTTCTCCACCGCCGACTCCCTGGTTGCCAACAACCTGGTACTGGCCGTGTACCGCTTGATCACCAACCCGGAGTGCCGCCAGTACATCCTGCGCCAGGCCTTCGAAGAAGCGATCCACACCCACGCCTACCAGTACTGCATCGAATCGCTGGCCATGGATGAAGGCGAGATCTTCAACATGTACCACGAGATTCCATCGGTCGCCAAAAAGGCTGCCTGGGGCTTGAAGTACACCCGTTCGATCTCCGATCCGAAGTTCGAAACCGGCACCGTCGAGACCGACAAAGAGTTGCTGCGCAACCTGGTCGCCTACTACTGCGTACTGGAAGGCATCTTCTTCTACTGCGGCTTCACCCAGATCCTGTCCATGGGCCGTCGCAACAAAATGACCGGCGTGGCCGAGCAGTTCCAGTACATCCTGCGGGATGAGTCGATGCACCTGAACTTCGGCATCGATGTGATCAACCAGATCAAAATCGAAAACCCGCATTTGTGGGATGCCGAGATGAAGGAAGAAGCAACCCAGATGATCCTGCAAGGGACTCAGCTGGAGATCGAATACGCGCGTGACACCATGCCACGTGGGGTGTTGGGGATGAATGCGGCGATGATGGAGGACTACCTCAAGTTCATCGCGAACCGTCGTTTGTCGCAGATTGGGTTGAAGGAAGAGTATCCAGGGACGACGAATCCGTTCCCTTGGATGAGCGAGATCATGGACTTGAAGAAAGAGAAGAATTTCTTTGAGACCCGTGTGATCGAGTACCAGACCGGCGGCGCGCTGAGCTGGGACTGATTAGCGACGCCAATTAAAAATGTGGGAGCGGGCTTGCTCGCGAAGGCGGTGTGTCAGTCGCCAGATATCTAGGCTGATCCACCGCATTCGCGAGCAAGCCCGCTCCCACATTGGTTATCAGTGCTCCATAAATTTTGTATACGTACCTTTATGCCCAATCAAACCATCAAGACACCCTGCGTCGGCCTGTGCTCCACCGTTTACGGGGACCTGGTATGCCGGGGCTGCAAGCGTTATCACCATGAGGTGATTCAGTGGAACGGCTACAACGCCGAGGAGAAACAAGCGGTGTGGCTGCGCCTGGAACAACTGCTGGTGCAGGTGATGACCAGCAAGCTGCAGGTGCTGGACCCGCAGCGCCTGCGCCAGCAACTGGAAGACCGCAAGATTCGGTTTGTGCCCCACCAGTCGCCGTATTGCTGGGCGTACCAGTTGATTGCCCGGGGCGCGCGGGTGATTTCGAAGCTGGATGCGTATGGGTTGGCGCTGTTGCCGGAGTTTCGCGAGCGAAGTCTGGCGGATTTGCGGGATGCGATTGATCGGGAGTTTTTTCTGTTGTCCGAGGCGCATTACGAGCGGTATATCGCGCCGGGGTTTCTGCGGGAATCGTTTGGGGCGCCGTTGATAGCCTCGCTCTAAGCCACATCACAAAAAATGTGGGAGCTGGCTTGCCTGCGATGCCGGTGTATCAGTCACCAAAGATACAAGCTGACCCGCCGCTATCGCAGGCAAGCCAGCTCCCACCTTTGATCTTCTTCGCTTAGGAGGCCCACGACGGCGCGCGATCGGTCTGCAATGCGTACCGCTCGATCGCCTGCTGACACACCTGCCGCTCCAGACGCCCCTGCTCCACCAACGCCGTCAGCGCAGCCAACACGATGTGATGGCGGTCCACCTCGAAGAAATCCCGCAACGCGGCCCGGGTATCGCTGCGACCAAAACCATCCGTCCCCAGCACGGTGTACGCCGAGTCCACGTACGACCCAATCATCTGCGGCACCGCCCGCACATAGTCAGACACCGCCACCACCGCCGCGCCCTTGGGCAAACAGTCCGCCAGGTGGCTGCGCCGCGCCGGCTGTTGCGGATGCAGGCGATTCCAGCGTTCTACTTCCCGCGCCTCCCGGGCCAGTTCGCTGAAGCTGGTAACACTGAACACTTCAGCGTCAATCTGCCAATCGTCCGCCAGCAACTGCGCGGCTGCCTGCGCTTCACGCACCAGCGTGCCCGAGCCGAGCAAGCGAACCTTGCCATCGGGCTGACCACTGAGCCGGTACATGCCTTTGATGATCGCCGCTTCGACGCCTTCAGGCAGGCTCGGCTGCGGGTAGTTTTCGTTCATCAGGGTCACGTAGTAGAACTCGTCCACATCGTGCTCCAGCATCTGGCGCATGCCGTGGTCGAGGATCACCGCAAACTCGCTGGCAAACGCCGGGTCGTAGGCGCGGCAATTGGGCACGGTGGCGGCGGTCAGGTGGCTGCTGCCGTCCTGGTGCTGCAAGCCTTCGCCACCCAGGGTGGTGCGCCCGGCAGTGGCCCCCAGCAGAAAGCCACGGGCACGCTGGTCGGCCGCCGCCCAGATCAGGTCGCCGACGCGCTGGAAACCGAACATCGAGTAGTAGATGTAAAACGGCAGCATCCGCAGGCCATGCACCGAATAACTGGTGGCCGCCGCGACCCAGGAGCTGATGGCGCTGGCTTCGCTGATACCTTCTTCAAGGATCTGCCCGTCGGTGGCCTCGCGGTAGCTAAGGATCGAGCCGATGTCTTCCGGCTCGTAGCGCTGGCCGACACTGGAATAGATGCCGATCTGCTTGAACAGGTTGGCCATGCCGAAGGTGCGCGCTTCATCCGCGACGATGGGCACGATGCGCGGGCCGAGGGCCTTGTCCTTGAGCAGGTTGGTGAGCATGCGCACAAAGGCCATGGTGGTGGACATTTCCTTGCCGTCCGCCTGGGTGGCAAACGCACCGTAGCCCGACACCGGCGGGACGTTCACCGCAGGCGCCTGCTGGCCACGGCTCGGCACATACCCGCCGAGGGTGGCACGGCGCTTGTGCAGGTAGCGCATCTCGAGGCTGTCTTCAGCCGGTTTGTAGAAGCTCAGGGATTCGGTCTGCTCATCCGACAGCGGCAACTGGAAGCGATTGCGGAAGGCGATCAACGCCTCGCGGTCGAGCTTCTTCTGCTGGTGAGTGGTCATCTTGCCCTGCCCGGCCTCGCCCATGCCGAAGCCCTTTTTGGTCTGGGCCAGGATCACCGTGGGCTTGCCCGTGACCTGGCGTGCAGCGTGATAGGCGGCGTGAATCTTGACCATGTCATGGCCGCCACGCTTGAGGCGGTCGATCTGCTCATCGCTCATGCCCTCGACCAGTTTGGACAGCGCCTCGCTTTGGCCGAAGAAATGTTCGCGGTTATAGGCGCCGTCCTTGGCGGCGAAGGTCTGGAACTGTCCGTCCACGGTCTGCGACAACGTGCGTACCAGCGAGCCGTCGGCGTCCTTGGCCAGCAAGGCATCCCAGTCCGAGCCCCAAACCAGTTTGATCACGTTCCAGCCGGCACCGGCGAACAGGGCTTCCAACTCGTCGATAATTCGCCCGTTGCCACGCACCGGGCCGTCGAGGCGTTGCAGGTTGCAGTTGACCACCCAGGTCAGGTTATCCAGGCCCTCGCGGGCAGCCAGGGTCAGGGCCGACATGCTTTCCGGCTCGTCCATCTCGCCATCGCCGAACACGCCCCATACGTGGCGGTCGGTGGTGTCCTGCAAGCCGCGATGCTGCAGGTAGCGCATAAACCGCGCCTGGAAAATCGAGCTGATGGGGCCAATGCCCATGGAACCGGTGGGAAATTGCCAGAAGTCCGGCATCAACCACGGATGGGGATAGCTGGACAGGCCACGGGCGCCGACCTTGCCGGCGCCGATTTCCTGGCGATAGTGGGCCAGGTCAGCCTCGCTCAGGCGCCCTTCAAGGAAGGCGCGGGCATAGATGCCGGGGGCGGAATGCGGCTGGTAGAACACCAGGTCACCACCAAAACCGGCGTTTCGGGCACGGAAGAAGTGGTTGAAGCCGACTTCAAACAGGTCTGCCGCGCTGGCGTAGCTGGCGATATGCCCACCCAGTTCGCCATAGGCCTGGTTGGCACGCACCACCATGGCCAGGGCGTTCCAGCGCACCACCGAGGCCAGGCGCTCTTCGGTGGCCAGGTCGCCGGGGAACGGCGGTTGCTGCTCCACGGCGATGCTATTGATATAAGGCGTGCCATGCCGGGGTTTCCAGCCGATGTGCGGTGCGCCGCCGGCCTCCGCCAGCATGTCGAGGATCTCCCGCGCCCGCGCCGGCCCGGCGTTGGCCACCAGGGAGGCCAGGGCATCGCGCCATTCGGCCAGTTCTTCCTGGTCCATCGCTGTCTGACTCACTGCACTCGCGAAACCGTTCATGGGCACCTCCGGGCTTTTTTCCAGTTTATGTCGGCGCAAGAGGATTTTTTGACTGTTATACGCAGCCTCTCATAGTCTTTTGAGCACAAATCACTGCCAATCGACAAATTCCAAGCACGTTGTGCTTCAAGCCCCGAAAACCCCGCAATTGTGTTTAAAATGCCGCCCGCTCAATGACCGACGCTGCCCGATGAACCCAGACGCACTTGCCACTCTGCACACCCATTTGCTGACCGCCCTGCAAACCGTCCCCGCCGAGACCCGGCGCCTGTTTCACGGGCGTGGCCGCTGCTGGCCGGGCCTGGAGCAACTGACGGTGGATTGGCTGCAAGGTGTGGTGCTGGTCTCGCTGTTCAAAGAGCCCGGGGCCGCCGAGCTTGAGGCCTTGAAACAGGTGCTGACGCAGATCGACTGGTCGGCCTACGGCGCTCACACCGTGGCGTTGCAACACCGTTACCTGCCGCAAAGCACCACCGAGTGGCTGCTGGGCGAGGCCGTTGACGAACTGACCATCACCGAAGGCGGCCTGCGTTACCTGATCGATTTGGGCAAAAAGCAGAACAGCGGGCTGTTCCTCGACATGCGTTACGGCCGCAACTGGGTGCGCGAACAGGCTCAAGGCCTACGGGTGCTGAACCTGTTTGCCTACACCTGCGGGTTTTCCGTGGCTGCCATCGAAGGCGGCGCCGAGCATGTGGTGAACCTGGACATGGCCCGTGGCGCCTTGAGCCGCGGTCGCGACAACCACCGCCTCAACGGTCATGACCTGAGCAAAGTGACCTTCCTCGGCCACGACCTGTTCAAGTCCTGGGCCAAGGTCACTCACAGCGGCCCGTATGACCTGGTGATCATCGACCCGCCCTCCTTCCAGAAAGGCAGCTTTCTGCTGACCAAGGACTACCAGCGGGTACTGCGCCGCCTGCCGGATTTGCTCACGGCCCAGGGCACGGTGCTGGCGTGCATGAATGATCCGGCGTTCGGCGAAGACTTCCTGATCGACGGCGTAACCCGCGAAGCACCGGGGCTGCGCTTTGACCAGCGGCTGGAAAACCCACCGGAATTTCCCGATGTCGACCCGCAAAGCGGGCTAAAGGCGCTGGTGTTCCGACAAGTCTGATGCCGAAAAGTCCTACGCTTGCTACGCTTACCATTACGCCGGGTGGTGAACCTTATCCCACCCTTCCCGGTCGATACCTGCACACTCTGGCCAGATTCGATGGCGTCACGCCCGTCGGCTGCCCTGTTTCACCTTTTTGGAGAACGCCCCTGTGATATCGACTCTGCATGTAGCCCGTCTCAAGGCCTGGGGCGCCCATGGTTTCACCGCCACCGGCGTGGTCCTGGCTTTCCTGGCAACGTTGGCGCTGCTCGACAACCAGCCCAAGGCCTGCCTGTTATGGCTGGGCCTGGCCTTGATCGTCGATGGGGTGGACGGCTCCCTCGCGCGACGGGTGAACGTGCAGACGGTGCTGCCAAGCTTCGATGGCTCGGTATTGGACCTGGTGATTGATTACCTGACGTACGTGTTTATTCCGGCGCTGTTTATCTATCGCTATATCGCCCTGCCGGACTTCACCCCGTTGTTTACGGTGTCGGTGATTCTGGTGTCGTCGCTGTTCTGCTTCTGCAACGTCAACATGAAGAGCAAGGACAATTACTTCCAGGGCTTCCCTGCCGCCTGGAATGTGGTCGCGTTGTGCGTCTACATCATCCAGCCGGATGCCTGGATCACCTTGCTCACCGTGATCGTCCTGGCGCTGTTGACCGTAACGCCGATGAAGTTCCTGCACCCGTTCCGGGTCAAGCGCTTCATGCCGCTCAATATCGCAGTGACCACCATCTGGTTGCTGTGCAGCCTGCTGCTGGTGATCGACTTCCCGTACACCAATGGGCTGACCATGGGCCTGTGGTTGCTGATGTCGGCGTACTTCCTGGGGATCTGCTTCTGGCGCACCGCACTGGAGTGGGTCGAAACACATAAATAGCCAGGCGGGCACGGTTGAAATGTGGGAGCGGGCTTGCTCGCGAATGCGCAGTGTCAGTCACCGGATAGAGTGGCTGATCCACCGCATTCGCGAGCAAGCCCGCTCCCACATTTGGATCGCCTCGCCCCAGGGTTATGGGTAAGATACCGGCCTTTCGCGCAGCCCTTGCTGCGCCTTGCCGAATAAGTCTTGCCCATGCCCTTCGAACTCAGCGTTGACCTCACCACCCTGGCGATCCTCGCCGTGGTTGCCTTTATCGCCGGTTTCATCGACGCAATCGCCGGCGGCGGCGGCCTGCTCACCACGCCTGCCCTGCTGACCGCCGGCATGCCGCCCCACCTGGTGCTGGGCACCAACAAACTCAGTTCCACCTTCGGCTCGGCCACCGCCAGCTTTACCTTCTACCGGCGCAAGCTGTTTCATCCGCGCCAGTGGGTGCATGCCATCGTCGGCACGCTGATCGGCGCACTCACCGGCGCCGTCGTCGCCCATTACCTGCCCGCCGAAACCCTGAACAAGATGCTCCCGGTGATTGTGTTCGGCTGCGGTTTGTATTTGCTGTTCGGCGGCACGCCCAAGGCGGCGCTGGACAACGACGCACCGATCAAGAAGAAATGGCAGTCCACCCAGGGCTTTGGCCTGGGTTTCTACGACGGCGTCGCAGGCCCGGGCACCGGGGCCTTCTGGACCGTGAGCACCATGCTGTTGCACCCCATCGACCTGGTAAAAGCCAGTGGCGTGGCGCGCAGCATGAACTTCGTCAGCAACGCGGCGGCGCTGACGGTGTTCATTTTCAATGGTTCGGTAGACTGGATTGTCGGCCTGTGCATGGGCGTGTCAGTGATGTGCGGCGCGTTCTTTGGCGCACGCAGCGCAATCAGCGGCGGCGCCAAGTTCATTCGCCCGGTGTTCATCACCGTAGTCCTCGGGCTGACGGTGCGCCTAGCCTGGCAGCACTGGTTCAGCGTGGCCTAAGCGACGGGCCAGGTAGAGGTCGATCAGGTAGCGCGCAATCGAGCGGGACGCCGGCAACGGCGGCAGTTCATGGATGTTGAACCACTGCGCGTCTTCGATCTCGTCGGCCTGGGGCACGATGTCGCCGCCGGCATACTCGGCGTGAAAGCCCAGCATCATCGAGTGCGGGAACGGCCAGCACTGGCTGCCCATGTACTGGATGTTCTTGACCTCCACCTGCACTTCTTCACGCACTTCGCGAATCAGGCAGTCCTCGGCCGACTCACCCGGCTCGGCAAACCCCGCCAGGGTGCTGTAGACACCCGTGACAAAGCGCGGCGAGCGGGCCAGCAGGATCTCGTCGCCACGGGTCACCAGCACGATCATGCTCGGCGAGATACGCGGGTAACTGCGCAGGTCACAGGCCTGGCAGAACATCGCCCGCTCCCGTGGCACCTGCACCATCGCCTGGCCGCAACTGCCACAAAACCGGTGTTCCCGGGCCCAGGTGCCGATTTGCGCGGCGTAGCCGAGGACTTTGTACAGCGTGTGGTCGCCTTGCAGCATGAACGCCCGCAGGCCCTGCCAGCCGCAACCCGGTACATCAGCTGGGCTATTGAGCTCCAGCAGGTACACCGGCTCGCCGTCCAGATGGCCGATGCCATGCTCGGCAAACACCGACAGGTCCTGGCGCTTGAGCCATTCCCGGGGGAACAGCGGGCCGTTCTGGTCGTGTAAAAAGCCTTCGCGGCTGCGGGCCACGGCCCAGCCGCCCGGGGCGTCGTTGTCCAGCAGCGTTGTGGTTATCCAGCCTGGGGTCATGTTCAGTCAATCCACGAAGTCGGGTTTCTGCTTGCTCATATGGGCCGCGATGGCCACGCGCAGGTCGTTGGATTGCAACATAGCTGAGTTCCAGGTGGCAACGTATTCCAGGCCGTCATTGATCGTGTGGTCACGCATGTAGCTGATCATCGCCTTGGTGCCGGTGACCGCGATCGGCGATTTGGCAGCAATTTCCCGGGCGATTTCCATAACCCCTGCCAACAGACTCTCGTGATCGCTGTACACGCGATTCACCAGGCCGATGCTGCGCGCCTCTTCAGCACCGAACTGGCGGCCAGTGTAGGCCAGCTCGCGCAGCATGCCGTCGCCGACGATGCGCGGCAGGCGTTGCAGGGTGCCGACGTCGGCGGCCATGCCGATATCGATTTCCTTGATAGAGAACTGCGCGTCTTCGGCGGCGTAGCGCATGTCACAGGCGCTGATCAGGTCGATGGCGCCGCCGATGCAGTAGCCGTGGATCGCCGCGAGTACCGGCTTGCGGCAGTTGTCGACCGCATTGAAGGAAGCTTGCAGTTCGAGGATCTTGCGCCGCAGCAGGCGCGCGTTACGGCCTATGTCCTTGCCGAATTCGTTGGCCACCGAGGCCAGCATCATCAGGTCGATGCCGGAGGAGAAATGCTTGCCGGCGCCGCTGATGACCACGGCACGCACCGCATCGGTGTCTTCGACCCATTGGAAGATATCGATGATCTCGGTCCAGAACGCTGCGTTCATGGCGTTGATCTTTTCCGGGCGATTGAGCTGCACATGGGCGACATTGCCGCTGAGTTCGACGACAAAGGCTTGGTATTCGGACATGGCAGTGATCCTTGACTGGCGGCTGGAATAGGGGCCGAACTATATCAAGGGTGTGTGACGGCGGGTAAGGCTGTGCAAACGCCAAAAGCGGGACTGAAGAAC
>NZ_JAXCIS010000172.1:0-12980 GCF_034044025.1 Pseudomonas sp. SED1 | reverse complement strand
GGCAAGAGCCTTTTGGTTACTTTTGGGCTCCTTTCAAAAGTGACCCGCTGTAAGAGCGGAACCAATACAAGCCATCACCCAAAAAACGGATATACACCCACCCCCCGCGTCCCCCTAGAATGCACCTCCTCCACCTCATGCATTCGGGGCATTCATGCACATCTCATCGGGCCGTTGGGTCTACGGTTTATCCCTGGCCCTGCTGACCGCGCTGCTCTGGGGCATCCTGCCGATCAAACTCAAACAGGTCTTGCAGGTGATGGACCCCGTCACCGTCACCTGGTTTCGCTTGGTGGTCTCCGGCAGTTGCCTGTTTATCTACCTCGCCGCCGTAAGACGTTTGCCCAGTTGGCGCTCCCTTGGCCCCAAAGGCGCCTGGCTGGTAGCAATCGCCGTGTGCGGCCTGATGGGCAACTACGTGCTCTACCTCGTGGGCCTGAAACTGCTAAGCCCCGGCACCGCGCAATTGGTGGTGCAGGTGGGCCCGATCTTCCTGATGATCGCCAGCGTCTTCGTGTTCAAGGAACGCTTCAGCCTGGGCCAGGGTGTGGGCCTGCTGGTGCTGATCACCGGCTTCGGCCTGTTCTTCAACCAGCGCCTGACCGAACTGCTGACCTCCCTGGGCAGCTACACCGCCGGCGTACTGACGATCCTCCTGGCCACCACCATCTGGACCTTTTACGCCCTGGGCCAGAAGCAGTTGTTGACCGTGTGGAATTCGTTGCAGGTGATGATGGTGATCTACCTGTGCTGCGCGCTGTTGCTGACGCCATGGGCGCACCCGATGGAAGCGCTGCAACTGAGCCCGCTGCAAGGCTGGCTGCTGCTGGCCTGCTGCTTCAATACGCTGATTGCCTACGGCGCATTCGCCGAAGCCCTGGCCCACTGGGAAGCCTCGCGCGTCAGCGCCACCCTGGCGCTGACGCCATTGGTGACCTTCGTCGCGGTGGCCGTGGCGGCGTGGATGTGGCCCGACTACGTGCACGCCGAAGACATCAACGCCCTCGGCTACGGCGGGGCCGTGCTGGTGGTGCTGGGTTCCGCAACGGTCGCGCTGGCGCCATCGTTGTTCGCCGGGCTCAGGGCCCGGCGTGCACGGTTGGCGTCTTAATGACCGGCTTCCAGCATGTTTTCCGGACGCACCCACTGGTCGAACTCTTCGTCCGTGAGGTAGCCCAGCTTGAGCGCCGCCTCCCGTAAGGTCAGCCCTTCGGCATAGGCCTTCTTGGCAATCTCGGCGGACTTGTCGTAGCCGATGTGCGGGTTCAGCGCAGTCACTAGCATCAGGCCACGCTCAAGGTGCGCGGCCATTTGCTCGGCGTCGGGTTCAAGGCCGGCGATGCAGTGCTCCTGGAAGTTGCTGCAGCCGTCAGCCAGCAGGCGGATCGACTCCAGCAGGTTGTGGATGATCACCGGCTTGTACACGTTCAACTGCAAATGGCCCTGGCTGGCGGCGAAACCGATGGTCACGTCGTTGCCCAGCACCTGGCAGGCCAGCATCGACAGGGCTTCGCATTGGGTCGGGTTGACCTTGCCGGGCATGATCGAACTGCCCGGTTCATTTGCCGGCAACTTGACTTCCGCGAGCCCTGCACGCGGGCCGGAACCCAGCAGGCGCAGGTCGTTGGCGATTTTCATCAGGGCCACGGCCAGGGTTTTCAGGGCACCGTGCAGGGTAGTCAACGGCTCATGGCCGGACAGCGCAGCGAATTTGTTCGGCGCGGTGACAAACGGCAGGCCCGACAGTGCGGCCAATTCCGAGGCAATCGCTTCGCCAAACCCGTGAGGCGAGTTGAGCCCGGTGCCGACGGCGGTGCCGCCCTGGGCCAGTTCGCAGACGGCGGGCAGGGCGCTGCGGATCGCGCGTTCGGCGTAATCCAGTTGCGCTATAAAGGCTGAAACTTCCTGGCCAAAGGTGATCGGCGTGGCGTCCATCATGTGGGTGCGGCCGGTTTTCACCAGTTTCATGTGGCGCGCCGACAATTCTGCCAGGCCGCCGGACAGTTCACGGATGGCCGGCAACAGCTTCTCGGTGACCGCCTGCACGGCGGCGATGCTCATGGCGGTGGGGAAGCAGTCGTTAGAGCTCTGGGAGCGGTTCACATGATCGTTGGGGTGAACCGGGCTCTTGCCGCCACGGGGCTTGCCCGCCAGTTCGTTGGCGCGGCCGGCGATCACTTCGTTGGCGTTCATGTTGCTCTGGGTGCCGCTGCCGGTCTGCCATACCACCAGGGGGAACTGATCGTCGTGTTCGCCGGCGAGCACTTCGTCGGCGGCCTGTTCGATCAGCCGCGCGATGTCGGCGGGCAGGTCGCCATTGCGGTCGTTGACCCGGGCCGCAGCCTTCTTGATCAGGGCCAGGGCGTGCAGCACGGCGAGGGGCATGCGCTGGTCGCCGATGGCGAAGTTCACCAGCGAGCGTTGGGTCTGCGCGCCCCAGTAAGCGTCATCCGGGACTTGCACTTCTCCCAGGCTGTCGGTTTCGATACGGCTCATCGGGCACACTCCTTCAGGTTCGTTTGCGCAGTTTAGGCCGTGATGGACCTTGAGGGTTCCATTAAAGACTTTTCATCGGATTATGTACCGCAAAACCAGGCCCCATAAGGCGTGGGGTTGAGCCGCGGCGTTTTTTAGGCGCAGAATGGGCGCCCTTGGGGTCTTACCTCGCCTGCTAGAAAAGGAAACTCGATGACTCGTCTTCGTGCCATCTGTACCGCGGTTGCTCTGGTATGTGCCAGCGGCCAGGTTTTTGCCGATACCGCCAGCCACAACGCCAGTGCCGAAGCCTTCCTTACCCTGGCCCATGCCGACAAGCTGGGTACCCCGGTGTACATGCAAGTGCAACAAATGTTCGCTCAGCGTTTCGAGCAGACCAAGGCGCCTGCTTCCAAGCAAACCGTTCTGGACACCTACCAGGCCAAGGCCAACACCGCCCTGGACCAGGCCATTGGCTGGAACAAGCTCAAGCCGGACATGATCAAGCTGTACACCAGTAACTTCAGCGAATCCGAGCTCAAGGACCTGGTTGCGTTCTACCAGTCGCCATTGGGCAAGAAAGTCCTGGAAAAAATGCCTCAGCTGACCCAGCAATCGGCCCAGATGACCCAGGCCAAGCTGGAAAGCGCGGTACCTGTGGTGAACAAGCTGCTGGAAGACATGACCAACGAGCTGACGCCAAAAGCCCCGGCCCCGGCCAAGAAGAAGTAAACAGGAATGACCATGCAACAGCGTATCGAATCGGCACTCGTCGCCCTGAGCCCGGAACACTTGAGCGTGCTGGATGAAAGCCATATGCACAGCCGTGGGTTGCAGACCCACTTCAAGGCCGTGCTGGTCAGCCAGCAGTTCGAGGGGCTTAACCGCGTCAAGCGCCACCAGAAGGTCTATGCCACATTGGGCGACCTGATGAGCGAATTCCATGCGTTGGCGCTGCATACCTACACGCCTGAAGAATGGGCGAAAATCGACGCAGCCCCGGCCTCGCCGACCTGCGCCGGCGGACATTGATGGGTATCGACTGAACTCCCCTGTAGGAGCGAGCTTGCTCGCGAAAAACCTGAGAGCGCCGTTGGGTTTCAGGTGTTCCGCGTCACCGTTGACGTCCTTCGCGAGCAAGCTCGCTCCTACAGTTAACGGTTTATCCCTGATAGAATCCGCAACGCGCCGCTTAGTCGGCGCGTTTTTTTTGCATCCGGTTCACCCTTTACGAGGGTAGCCACCTGGAGAGAACACCCATGACTCAACCAATCGTCGTGGCGGCACTGTATAAGTTCGTCACCCTCGAAGATTACGTTGCCCTGCGCGAGCCACTGCTGCAGGCGATGGTCGACAACGGCATCAAAGGCACCTTGCTGATCGCCGAAGAAGGCATCAACGGCACCGTTTCCGGTAGCCGCGAAGGCATTGATGGCTTGATGGCCTGGCTCAAGAACGACCCACGCATGGACGACATCGACCACAAAGAGTCGTACTGCGACGAGCAGCCGTTCTACCGCACCAAGGTCAAGCTCAAGAAAGAGATCGTGACCCTGGGCGTCGAAGGCGTCGACCCGAACAAAAAAGTCGGCACCTACGTCAATCCGCAAGACTGGAATGCGCTGATCAGCGACCCGGAAGTGCTGCTGATCGATACCCGCAACGACTACGAAGTGTCCATCGGCACCTTTGAAGGCGCGATCGACCCGAAAACCACCAGCTTTCGCGAATTTCCCGACTACATCAAAGCCAACTTCGATCCGGCCAAGCACAAGAAAGTCGCCATGTTCTGCACCGGCGGCATTCGTTGCGAAAAAGCCTCGAGCTATATGCTCAGCGAAGGTTTTGACGAGGTGTACCACCTCAAGGGCGGCATCCTGAAGTACCTTGAAGAGGTGCCGCAGGAAGAAACCAAATGGCAGGGCGACTGCTTTGTGTTCGACAATCGCGTGACCGTGCGCCACGACTTGAGCGAAGGCGACTACGATCAATGTCATGCCTGCCGCACACCGATCAGCGCCTCCGACCGTGCATCTGAACACTATGTGGCCGGCATCAGTTGCCCGCATTGCTGGGATAAGCTTTCCGAGAAGACTCGTCGCAGTGCGATCGACCGGCAGAAGCAGATTGAACTGGCCAAGGCCCGCAACTTGCCGCACCCGATTGGCTACAACTACAAGCAATCCCCATCCTCCGAGGCCTGAGCCATGTCCGCGCGCCTGCTCTATGTAATGGATCCGATGTGTTCATGGTGCTGGGGTTTCGCTCCGGTGGCCAAGGCGCTGGTTGAGCAGGCCCAGGCCGCAGGCGTGGAGCTGCACCTGGTGGTGGGCGGTTTGCGCACCGGCAGCGGCGCGGCGCTGGAGCCGACCACCCGGCGCTATATTCTTGAGCACTGGCAGGCGGTCACCGACGCCACCGGCCAGCCGTTCAAGCGGGAGGGCGCGTTGCCTGACGGATTTGTCTACGACACCGAGCCGGCCTGCCGCGCGGTGGTTACGGCCCGCAGCCTGGCGCCGGATTGCGCGTGGAAACTGCTGGGCCTGATCCAGCAGGCGTTCTACGTTGAAGGTCGCGACGTGACCCGCGCCGACGTGCTGGTGGAGTTGGCCGAGACGGCCGGCGTGCCGCGTATCGAATTCGCCGAAGCCTTCGACCGGGCCGATCAGCACGCGGCCACCGCCGCGGATTTCACCTGGGTTCAGGACTTGGGTATCGCCGGTTTCCCGACCTTGCTGGCTGAGCGCAATGGGCAGTTGGCGCTGCTTACCAATGGCTATCAGCCGCTGTCCGAGTTGTCGCCGCTGCTGAGTCGTTGGCTGGAGCGAGCTGCCTGTGCATGATCAGCCCGATCCCGTCGAACAACCCAAGCGCGTCGACCGGCTGACCTGGGCGGAAGTCCGCCGCCTGGCCCTGCATCACAAAAAATCCCTGTGGATCGCCAATGGGGTTGCCGTGCTGGCGACCCTGTGCAGCGTGCCGATCCCGTTGCTGTTGCCGTTGCTGGTGGACGAAGTACTGCTGGGCCACGGCGATGCGGCACTGAAAGTGATGAACCACGCGCTGCCCCTGGGTTGGCAGAAGGCCGCCGGCTATATCGGCCTGATGCTGCTGGTGACCTTGCTGTTGCGTTGCGGCGCGCTGGTGTTCAACGTGTTGCAGGCGCGGTTGTTTGCGCGGCTGGCCAAGGACATTGTCTATCGCATTCGCGTACGGCTGATCGAGCGCCTCAAGCGCATTTCCCTCAGCGAATACGAAAGCCTGGGCAGCGGCACGGTGACCACGCACCTGGTCACCGACCTGGACACGGTGGACAAATTCGTCGGCGAGACCCTCAGCCGATTCCTGGTGGCGATGCTCACGCTGGTGGGCACCTCCGGGATCCTGATGTGGATGCACTGGAAGCTGGCGCTGTTGATCCTGCTGTTCAACCCGCTGGTGATCTACGCCACCGTGCAGTTGGGCAAGCGGGTCAAGCACCTTAAGAAGCTGGAAAACGACAGCACCTCGCGGTTCACCCAGGCCCTCACCGAAACCCTCGATGCGATCCAGGAAGTGCGCGCCGGCAACCGCCAGGGCTTTTTCCTCGGGCGCTTGGGCCAGCGCGCCCAGGAAGTGCGGGACTTCGCCGTCAATTCCCAGTGGAAAAGCGACGCCTCCAGCCGCGCCAGTGGCTTGCTGTTCCAGTTCGGTATCGACATTTTCCGCGCGGCGGCCATGCTCACCGTGCTGTTTTCCGACCTGTCCATCGGCCAGATGCTCGCGGTGTTCAGCTACCTGTGGTTCATGATCAGCCCGGTGGAGCAGCTGTTGAACCTGCAATACGCCTACTACGCGGCGGGCGGGGCGCTGACGCGGATCAACGAACTGCTGGCCCGCGCCGACGAACCGCAATACGCGGGCGGTGCCGATCCGTTTACCGGGCGCGAGACCGTCGGCATCGAGGTGCGCGGCCTGAACTTCGGCTATGGCGAAGAGCTGGTGCTCGACCAGTTGAACCTGAACATTGCCCCCGGTGAAAAAGTCGCGATTGTCGGCGCCAGCGGCGGCGGCAAAAGTACCCTGGTGCAACTGTTGCTGGGGCTGTATACGCCGCAGGCAGGCAGCATCCGGTTTGGTGGTTCGACCCAACAGGAAATAGGCCTGGAGACGATTCGCGAGAATGTCTCCGTGGTGCTGCAACACCCGGCGCTGTTCAACGACACAGTGCGCGCCAACCTGACCATGGGCCGCGAGCGCAGCGACCAAGCCTGCTGGCAGGCGCTGGAAATTGCCCAACTGGATGCGACTGTCAGGGCGCTGCCGCTGGGCCTGGACAGCGTGGTCGGGCGCTCCGGCGTACGCTTCTCCGGCGGCCAGCGTCAGCGCCTGGCCATTGCACGGATGGTGCTCGCGGAGCCAAAAGTGGTAATACTCGACGAAGCCACCTCGGCCCTGGATGCGGCAACCGAATACAATCTGCACCAGGCGCTGGCGCGGTTTCTCACTGGCCGTACCACCTTGATCATCGCCCACAGGCTGTCGGCGGTGAAACAGGCGGATCGGGTATTGGTGTTTGATGGCGGGCATATTGCCGAGGATGGCGACCATCAGCAGCTCATTGCTGACGGTGGCCTGTACGCCAAACTTTACGGACACTTGCAACAAGTGCGGTGATTTAGCCTACGCTGAGCTATCAGGAGCGGTTTTCACTCGCGTGCGTATTTCAGTTGTGCATGTGCAAGGGACCTCATGAAGCAAAAGCAGACTCTCGGAACCCCTCGGTTGTTGGGCATCGTGTGGCCCTTTATTGCCGTCGTACTGTTCCAGGCATTGTTAGGCTGCGTCAGTCTCTACGTGCTCTCGGCGGTGCGCGGCTATGTGGCAGGCGAAAGCCTGTGGTCCAAGGGCCAGAAAGACGCGATCTTTTACCTGACGCTGTACGCCGACAACCGCAACGAAGCCACCTTCCTCAAATACCAGAACGCGATTGCCGTACCCCAGGGCGGGCATGAGCTGCGCGTGGCCCTCGACCACCCGACCCCGGACCTGAGCGCCGCACGCTCGGGCATCCTCAAGGGGGGCAACCACCGTGACGACGTTTCCAGCCTGATCTGGCTATACCTCAACTTTCGCCATTTCAGTTACCTGGAAAAGGCCATCGAGCTGTGGACGGTGGGCGACGGCTATCTGTTGCAACTGGACGACCTGGCGCAGGAGATGCACCGGGCGATCCTGGCCAATCAGGTCAGCAGCGCCGACGTGCACGCCTGGAAGGAACGGATTTTCGCCATCAACGACGGCGTGACCCCGGCCGCCAAAGCCTTCAGTGACGCCCTGGGCGAAGGCTCGCGGATGATTCTGCGCCTGTTGCTGGTGACCAACCTGGCCACGGCGCTGGGCTTGATCGTGCTGGCGCTGTTGCGCACCCACAAGCTGCTGGCCCAGCGGCACGCGTTTGCCGACGCGCTGCAGTTAGAGAAGGAGCGGGCGCAGATAACCCTGGAGTCAATTGGCGACGGGGTAATCACCACCGATGTCGACGGCGCCATTGCGTATATGAACCCGGCCGCCGAAGCCCTGACCCACTGGAAAGGCGCCCAGGCCCAGGGGTTGCCGCTGGCAGCGCTGTTCAACCTGCTGGATGAGAATGCCCAGGCCGACGGCTTTACCTTGATCGAACGCATATTGGGCGGCCAGCTCGGCGGGGGCAGCGAGCAT
This sequence comes from Pseudomonas sp. SED1, assembly GCF_034044025.1. Lineage (NCBI taxonomy): Bacteria > Pseudomonadati > Pseudomonadota > Gammaproteobacteria > Pseudomonadales > Pseudomonadaceae > Pseudomonas > Pseudomonas sp. SED1. Next base: position 4,805 of record NZ_JAXCIS010000172.1, on the reverse strand, counting down.
TCAAAGCTGATTCAGCGTCTGGACGGCACCACCGTGTCCGTCACCCTGGTGGGCGCGCCGATCCGCAGTGCTGGCAAAGTCGTCGGCGCGGTGCTGGTGCTGCACGACATGACCCAGGAGCGCCAGTACATCGCCAACCTGTCCTGGCAGGCGACCCACGATGCCTTGACCGGCCTGGCCAACCGGCGCGAGTTTGAGTTCCGCCTGGAGCAGGTGCTGCACAACGTCGGGCGCCAGCAAAGCGGGCGCCATGCCTTGATGTTCCTTGACCTTGACCAGTTCAAGCTGGTCAACGACACCTGCGGGCATGCCGCCGGGGATGAGCTGTTGCGGCATATCTGCGCGCTGCTGCAGTCGGACCTGCGCGAAGGCGACACGCTGGCCCGGCTGGGCGGCGACGAGTTCGGCATCCTGCTGGAAAACTGTCCGGCACAGGTGGCGGAAAAAATCGCCGAAAGCCTGCGCCATACCGTGCAGAGCCTGCATTTTGTGTGGAAGGGCAGGCCGTTTGTCACCACCGTGAGTATCGGCCTGGTGCACATCACCCAAGCCCCGACCACCCTGGAAACCTCCCTGCGGGCTGCCGACATGGCGTGCTACATGGCCAAGGAAAAAGGCCGCAACCGCGTGCAGGTGTATCACGCCGATGACTCGGAATTGTCCCTGCGTTTTGGCGAAATGGCCTGGGTGCAGCGCCTGCATATGGCCCTGGAAGAGAACCGCTTTTGCCTGTACGCCCAGGAAATTGCGCCGCTGGGGCACACCGAGCATGGCAATGGGCATATCGAAATCCTGCTGCGCCTGCATGACGAGGCGGGGCGGATCATCCTGCCGAACAGTTTTATCCCGGCGGCCGAGCGTTACGGTTTGATGACATCGCTGGATCGCTGGGTGGTGGAGAACGTGTTCAAGATCGTCGCGGGCTGTATGCGTGAGCGCCCGGCCCGGCCTATGGCTATGTGTGCGATCAATCTGTCAGGCATTACCATCGGCGATGAGGACTTTCTCGGGTTCTTGCGTGAGAAATTCAGCGCGTATGGCATTCCGCCAGAAATGATTTGTTTTGAAATTACAGAAACCAGCGCTATCGCGAATTTGGGTAGTGCAATTCGTTTTATCAACGAACTCAAAGAGTTAGGGTGCCATTTCTCCCTCGATGACTTCTGCGCCGGGATGTCCTCGTTCGCATATCTTAAACATTTACCTGTAGACTTCTTGAAGATCGATGGAAGTTTCGTAAAGGATATGCTGGACGACCCGATTAACCGCGCTATGGTCGAAGTGATCAATCACATCGGTCATGTCATGGGTAAGCGCACAATTGCCGAATTTGTCGAGACACCCCAGATCGAACAAGCCTTGCTTGAGATCGGGGTCGACTACGCTCAGGGATACCTGATCGAGCGACCGCAGTTGTTTACCTTTGATAGTTTGCAGTGTCGACCTGTGCGACCGCAGCCTCTGTTATTCAAGGCGCCTGGCACGTTCCGATGAAACATTTGCTGGTCTGTACATATCACACATCAAAAGGAGCCCGACAGTGATCGACACATTCAACAGAACCGGCCCGCTTATGGAAGCCTCGAGTTACCCCGCCTGGGCACAACAGCTGATCCAGGCTTGTAGCGAGAGCAAGCGCCGCGTTGTCGAACACGAACTGTACCAGCGCATGCGCGATAACAAGCTCAGCGCCAAGACCATGCGCCACTACCTGATTGGTGGCTGGCCAGTGGTTGAACAGTTTGCGTTGTACATGGCACAGAACCTCACCAAGACCAAATTTGCCCGCCATCCTGGGGAGGACATGGCGCGCCGCTGGCTGATGCGCAATATTCGCGTGGAACTCAACCATGCCGATTATTGGGTGCATTGGGCGCGTGCTCATGGTGTCAGCCTGGAAGAGTTGCAGGCACAGGAAGTGCCGCCGGAGCTGCATGCACTCAGCCATTGGTGCTGGCACACCAGCTCGGCCGATTCGCTGATTGTCGCGATTGCCGCCACCAACTACGCCATTGAGGGGGCCACTGGGGAGTGGTCAGCCGTGGTGTGTTCCACCGGTGTCTATGCCGCGGCTTTCCCTGAGGAAGACCGCAAGCGCGCCATGAAGTGGCTGAAGATGCATGCCCAGTACGATGATGCTCACCCGTGGGAAGCGCTGGAAATCATCTGCACCCTGGCCGGCATGAACCCGACCCAGGAACTGCAGGTAGAGCTGCGTCAGGCGGTGTGCAAGAGCTACGACTACATGTACCTGTTCCTGGAACGCTGCATGCAGTTGGAAAAATCGGCGACTGCCACCCGTAAACAACCCACCCTGGTTGCCAGCGAAGCATAAACCGCGTGATGGCGGGGCTACCGTGAATTAAAGCGGTTACCCCGCCATTGCCAGGCGATTGCGGCCTTCGCGCTTGGCCACATACAAGGCGTTGTCCGCCCGGCGCAATACGCTCTCGGCGGACTCTCCTGCCAGCAAGGTCGAGCAACCCAGGCTCACCGTCAATTCGATACGTTCATCATCCGCCCAGTATTCCTGGGCCTGTGCCGCATGGCGCAGGCGCTCACCGACCATCGACGCCGCATCCCGGCCGGTGTTGGACAGCAGGATCAGAAACTCTTCCCCGCCAAACCGAAACACCATATCCACATTGCGCAGCTGGCTCTTGATCGAGGCGGCAACGGCCTTGAGCACCTTGTCGCCTGTGGCATGGCCGTGGCTGTCGTTGATGCGTTTGAAGTGGTCGATGTCCAGCATCAGCAAGGACAGCGGCTGCAGGTGCCGGCGGGCCATGTCGATTTCCCGTTGCAGGGTCTGGTCCATGGCGATGCGGTTACCGGTTTCGGTCAGCGGGTCGCGCAGGGCGCTGCGGGTCGCCGCGCGGTAGAGCAGGGCGTTGCGCATCGGGTAGAGCAGGGTGGCCAGCAGTGATTCCAGGTTGGCCAACTCGTCTTCCATGAAGCGTTGGTTGCGCCGAAACACCAGTTCGCCGAGGTGCTCGCCTTCGTGGCTGAGGGTATAGCTCACCGAATGATGGCCGCGATGGCCATATTCCAGGCGCAGGTCGCTGGCTTCGTGACGGTATTGCAGGGCGTCCAGTGGCACCAGGCGTTGGATCTCGCGGAAGAACAGCGCGAGGATGTGCTCCGGCTCCAGGCTGGTTTGCAATTGCATGCCCAGTTGCTGGCGAAGTTGCACAACGGTGGTGGGGCGGCGTGTAAGAAGGGAAGGCTGACCAAAGCCCAGGCGTTGCAATTTGGCGCTGTCGAAGTCAATTGCGTTGGTCTGGGTCGGTGTTTTCATAAGTGTATGAGCCTCTAAGCACAAAACTGTCTTACAGGCTGGGTGAGAGCGTCGTACTGTTCCTTCAGTTCCGTAGGACTGACGTATAGTCTAGCCCGGTTTGCCGAAGGGTATAACTGCCGCACGTCTTATAGCCGGGGCTGCGTTGCCGCAAGCCCCGGCGTGGGGCCTATTGTTTTTGCGGATCAAACTGCTTGTCGCGGATGAACAGCGCCGGGATCACCCCGCAGATAAAGTACGCGCCGCCCATCACCAAAAATCCTACGCCGATCGAGCCATGGGACGCCAGGAAGCCAATGGCGGCCGGTGCCACCGCTGCGCCAATTCGGCCAATGTTGTAGGCCCCGCCCACCGCTGAGCCGCGAAATTTCGCTTCGAAGCTTTCGGTCATGTAGGTCGCATTCACGCCGTAGGGAATGCCGTACAGGAAGCCGAACACAATCAGCATCCACAGGATGTTGTCCGGGCTCTGGAACAGCACGATCACCGGCAGGAAAATCGCCGTGCCCAACGCGCCGACGGCGAACACCAGGCGCCGGCCCAGGCGGTCTGCCGCGAGCCCGGCGAGGATCTTGCCGAAAATCATCGCCGCGTAGGTGCCGACCATGTAGCTGGTCATCGACTTGAAGTTCATCCCCAGTTCGCCTTCCAGGTACGACGGCATCCAGTTATTGACGCCGTAGTAGCCGAACTGCAGGAAGCCTGCGGTCAGCGCCCAGAGGATAAACATGCGGCTGGCTTTCGGGTCGCTGAAGATCAGCTTGAACATGCCGTCGGGTTTCTTCGCCGACACGCGCTTGATGCCCTCGGCCTTTTCCCGGGCGCGTTCGGCCTGGGCCTTGATCCAGGCTTGGGGCTCCGGCACCAGGCGTTGCATCAGCACGGCGAGGATCACTGGGATGATCGCCACGTAGAACAGCCAGCGCCAGCCGTGGTTCGGCAGGATCCAGCCCGCGAGCAAGGTGGCGACGATGTAACCCACCGACCAGCCGGCCTGCAGGGTGCCGAGCACGGTGGTGCGATAGCGGGTCGGCACGTATTCGGCCATCAGCGTGTTGCACGCGACATACAGCGCGCCCAGCCCGAGGGAGGCGAAGAAGCGTGTGCTCGCAAACTGCCAATAGCTGTGGGTCATGCCCAGTATCGCCGTGCCGGCGGAGAACAGCACGATGCTCCAGACCACGGTTTTCACCCGGCCAAAACGGTCACAGGCCCAGCCGCCGTAAATCCCGCCGATGGCCATCCCGGCCAGGGTGAAACTGCCCAGGCTGCCGGCTTCGACACTGGTCAGGCCAAACTCGGCCTTGAGGCTGCTGAGGCTGTAGGACAGCAGCATCAAGTCGGCACCGTCGATCAGCAGGCCGAGGAAGCAGAAGATGAAAACAATGATCCACAGGTTGTTTTTCGCGGGCGACAACGCACCCGCCTGAGTGGCGACTTCCATAGCGATACCTTGTTGTAGTTGTTAGGGCACTGGGTATGGGTGTTGCAGTTAATGGGTTGGAAC
>NZ_JAXCIS010000171.1:0-3345 GCF_034044025.1 Pseudomonas sp. SED1 | reverse complement strand
AGGCGAGGTGCCGAGTGGTGGGGCAAGAGCGTTTTGCTTACTTTTGCGCTTTTCAAAAGTGAGCCGCTGTAAGAGCGGAACCCATACAAGCCATCACCCAAACAACGGATATGCCCCCCAGCCTGACTTAGCCCCAACACAAATCCAGCGGATCAGTGCATTGGTCAGATCACATGCGCCCGCTGCAACTCAGTCAGCGCCAGTGCCTTGAGCCGTGCCAACAGCGGATCCCGCCGATCCCGCGGATGCACCAGCTCCACCGCCAGCTCCTGGCGAATACGGCTCGGCCGGTTATCCATCACCAATACCCGGTCACTCAGGTACAACGCCTCGTCCACATCGTGAGTCACCAGCAGCAGGGCGATCCCATGATGCTCAGCCAATTGCAGCAGCAAATCCTGCAGCTTCATGCGGGTAAACGCATCCACCGCGCTGAACGGCTCGTCCAGCAACAGCACCTGCGGTCGCGAATACAGCCCGCGAGCGATCGCCACCCGCTGCGCCATCCCGCCCGACAACGCCTTGGGCAACGCCCGGCCAAACCCCGTAAGCCCCACCTCATCAATCAACTGAGCGACCCAGGCCTTGTCATAGCCATCGTCATCGCTGAAGCCGATGTTTTGCTCCACCGTCAGCCAGGGCATCAGGCGCGGCTCCTGAAAGACAAATGCAACCTCACCACCGCCTTGCAGCAGTTCCCCCTGATAGTCCTTTTCCAGCCCGGCGACGATCCGCAGCAACGTGCTCTTGCCACAGCCGCTGGGGCCCAGCAAGCTCACCGTTTCCCGGGGTTGCAGGGCCAAGTGGACGTTGGTCAGTACGGTGGTCGCGCCGAAGCTCTTACGCTCGACGCGAATATCTAATAGCGCTTCACTCATGTTCAATGCTCCGGACCTTGGCCGTTGAAGGTGTCGCGCCAGGCCAGGCAGCGTTTTTCCAGGGCAGCCAACAGGCCGTCACTGATCTTGCCCAGCAAGGCCAGCACGATGATCGCCGCCAGCACGATGTCAGGCCGTGAGGTTTCCCGACCATCGCTAAGCAGGTAACCCAGGCCCTTGGTGGCGGCGATCAACTCGGCCGCTACCAGGAACATCCACGCCAGGCTCAAGCCGCTGCGCAGGCCGGTGAACAAACCGGGCAGCGCGGCGGGCAAGAGGATGCGACGCACAAGGCGCGTACGGCTGAAGCCATACATCTGCCCGACTTCCACCAGCTTGCGGTCGATGTCGCGTATCGCCGCAACGCCATTGAGGTACACCGGGAAGAACGCGCCGATGGCAATCAACACGATCTTCGAGGTCTCATCAATGCCCAGCCACAGCAGCAACAGCGGCACCCAGGCCAGGCTCGGGATCGAGCGCAGGCCGGCGAAGGTCGGTTCCAGGTACGCCTCAGCCTCGCGGCTCAAGCCGACCCAGGCGGCAAACACCAACGCCAGGCTGGCACCAATGGCGAACCCCAGCAGCACCCGCAACAGGCTGGCGCTGATGTGTTTCCACAGCGCGCCTTCGGCGAGGTCGGTGAGGGTCACGGCGATCTCGCTGGGGGCCGGCATCTGGTAGGACGGCAGCCAGCCAATGCGCACCACCACCTCGAGGATCACCAGGATCAGCACCGGCAACGCCAGGCCCTTGAGCCGCCGTGGCCATGCGCTGCGTTGCACGGTGATGCCGGGCGCAAGCGCGACGGGCAGGGTTTCGCTTTTGCTGCTCATGACGCTCCCCTTATGGACGAGGCAAGGCCTGGCCGAAGCTTGGGTCGATCAACTGGTCGATCACCTGATCAACATTCACCCCACGGCGCACCAGTTCTTCCGACACCAAAATCGGCGCGGCGGCCTTGGACGACACCACGTCCTGTGCGGTCAGCAACGGGCTGCTCAGGTCGGTGCGCGACAGTTGCAGCTTGGCCACGTCCAGCGGCAGGCCGGACTCGTCAGCCAGCAGCTTGGCGAATTCGTCAGGGTGCTTGACCGCCCAGTTGCGGGCTTTTTCATAGGCGCCAAGTACTTTGGCGATGGTCTGTGGATGCTCCTTGGCGTACTTATCGGTCACGCTGACCACGCCGTAGCTGTTGAAGTCCTTGTTGCGGTACAGCAGGCGCGAACCGGCCTGGATTTCGCTGGCGGCCATGTGCGGGTCGAGACCGGCCCAGGCATCCACATCACCTTTCTCCAGGGCGGTACGGCCGTCCGGGTGTTGCAGGTGCACTAGTTCCACGTCGTCCTTGCTCAGGCCGGCTTTTTGCAGGCTGCGCAGGGTGAACAGGTACGGGTCGGTGCCCTTGGTGGCGGCGATTTTCTTGCCCTTGAGGTCGCTGACGCTCTTGAAGGTCGAATCCTTGCGTACCACCAGTGCGGTCCACTCGGCGCGGCTGTAGACGTACACCGACTTGATCGGGCTGCCATTCGCCCGGCTGAGCACAGCCGACAGGCTGGCGGACGAGGCGAAGTCGACGCCGCCGCTGTTAAGGTATTCCAGCGAGCGGTTGCTGCCCTGGCTCAACACCCAGCCGACCTTGGTGTTTGGCAGTGCTTCTTCGAGCCAGCCGAAGTGCTTGAGCACCAGGCTTACCGGGGAGTAATAGGCGTAGTCCAGATTGACTTGCGCAGGCTCGGTTTCCGCCGCATGGGCCTGGGGTTGCAGGCTGAAGGCGAGGGCGCAGGCGCCCAGCAGGGTGTTGACGAAGGGTTTCATGGAACAGCTCCGGACAAGGCGGGAAAGAGAAGGCTTTTCTTATATTCGGAAAATTCATATGGCATGTTCCATCATGCGTTATAGGAATATGCAGTCTCTGTGCCAGCGTCTTTCGTGGTGCCGGGCAACACCCCACGTAGCAGCCGTCTAGCCCAAGCGAGGCTGCGTTCGCGATGTATCAGACAGACCGCTGACGCAGCCTCGCTTAGGCTCGACAGCTGGTACGTGGGGGAGTGGTTGGGAGTGGGGAGGCGGGCACTTTGTTGAATCACTGTTGGCTGCGCAACAGCTTGCATATGTTTTTATGGAATAAATAAAGAGTTATATATTCCTTTTGTTGGTTTCACGAATAGGGCACTTTGAGTGCCTGCGCATTCGTGCGGATTGACCCAACAGACCAAAGGAAAGCCGACATGACCATTAAAGCGATCAACGTGCGCAACCAGTTCAAAGGCGTGATCAAGGAAATCCTGATCGGTGAAGTGGTGTCCGAGATCGACGTGCAAACCGCGTCGGGGATCGTGACGTCGGTGATTACCACCCGCTCGGTGCGTGACCTGGAATTGAAAGTGGGCAGTGAAGTGATTGCCTTTGTGAAGTCGACTGAAGTCTCAATCGCCAAGTTGTAAACCTGAGTCCAGTTGTGAAC
>NZ_JAXCIS010000170.1:0-24081 GCF_034044025.1 Pseudomonas sp. SED1 | reverse complement strand
ATGATCAGGACATTTGTTTATGCCCACTGCCCTCAAACGCTATCTCATGACGTTGTTGCTGTTGCTGCCCTTCGCCGCACACGCCAGCGACGCCGAAGACTTCATCAACGCCAACCCGATGCAACAAGCCAAGCTGCTCCAGGACTGGGCCGCCCAGCCCGACCCGGCGCGTATCGAGTTGGTGAACGCCCTGCAACAAGGCCAGATCAGCGTCAACGGTGAAACCAAAACCGTACGCCTGAACAACCGCCTGCGCGGCCTGATCGACAACGTACAAGCCAGCCAGGAATTGCTCGCCGCCGATCCCAAGGTGCGCCTGGCCGCAGCGCTTACCCTGCAAAAAAGCGCACAACCTGCGCAGCTGAAATTCCTCGACCAGCAACTCGCCGGTGAAACCAACGACGACGTACACACAGCCCTCAGCCTCGCCCTGGCCAACCTGCAACTGGTGGACCCCGACCCGGCTGTGCGCCTGGCCGCCGTGCGCTTGCTCGGCGGCACCGGTGACCCGCTCGCCCGCACCCGCCTGGAAGCCCTGCTCGCGCCTGGTGTCGAAGCCGACGCCACGGTGCACACCGCTGCCGAAACCAGCCTGGCCCAGGTCAAACGCAAACTGATGGTGGGCGAGATTCTCGGCCAGGCCTTCAGCGGCATGTCCCTGGGTTCGATCCTGCTGCTGGCAGCGCTCGGCCTGGCGATCACCTTCGGCTTGCTCGGGGTGATCAACATGGCCCACGGCGAGATGCTGATGCTCGGTGCCTACTCCACCTATGTGGTGCAGTTGCTGATGCAGCGCTACGTGCCCCAGGCCATCGAGTTCTACCCACTGATCGCGCTGCCGGTGGCGTTTTTTGTCACCGCCGCCATCGGCATGGCCCTGGAACGTACGGTGATTCGTCACCTTTATGGCCGCCCGCTGGAAACCCTGCTCGCTACCTGGGGCATCAGCCTGATGCTGATCCAACTGGTGCGCCTGGTGTTCGGTGCGCAGAACGTTGAAGTGGCCAACCCCGAATGGCTGTCCGGCGGGATTCAGGTGCTGCCCAACCTGGTGCTGCCCTACAACCGCATCGTGATCATCGCCTTCGCGCTGTTCGTGGTGGTGCTGACCTGGTTGCTGCTGAACAAGACGCGCCTGGGCCTCAACGTGCGCGCCGTGACCCAGAACCGCAACATGGCCGCCTGCTGCGGCGTGCCCACCGGGCGCGTGGACATGCTCGCCTTTGGCCTCGGTTCCGGCATCGCCGGCCTCGGCGGTGTTGCCTTGAGCCAGATCGGCAACGTCGGCCCGGACCTCGGCCAGAGCTACATCATCGACTCGTTCCTGGTGGTGGTGCTCGGTGGCGTCGGCCAGTTGGCCGGCAGCGTCATGGCCGCCTTCGGCTTAGGGATAGCCAACAAGATTCTCGAACCGCAGATCGGTGCCGTACTCGGCAAGATCCTGATCCTCGCGCTGATCATTCTGTTCATCCAGAAACGCCCGCAGGGACTCTTCGCACTGAAAGGACGGGTGATCGACTGATGAACCAGCCATTGATGCTCACGGCCGCGCAAAAGGCCGGCCCCAAGGTGACCGTTGCGGTCGGTGCAGTGATCCTGATCCTGCTGCTGGCGCTGCCGTTGTTCTCGCTGTTGTCACCGGAAAACCCGCTGCACGTTTCCGCCTACACGCTGACGTTGGTGGGCAAGATTCTGTGCTACGCCATTGTCGCCCTGGCCCTGGATTTGGTGTGGGGTTACGCCGGGATGTTGTCCCTCGGCCACGGCTTGTTCTTTGCGCTGGGCGGTTATGCCATGGGCATGTACCTGATGCGCCAGGCGTCCGGCGATGAGCTGCCGGCGTTCATGACCTTCTTGTCGTGGACCGAGTTGCCGTGGTACTGGACCGGTACCAGCCACTTCCTCTGGGCCATGTGCCTGGTGGTGTTGGCGCCAGGTTTACTGGCGCTGGTGTTCGGGTTCTTCGCCTTCCGCTCGCGGATCAAGGGCGTGTATTTCTCGATCATGACCCAGGCCCTGACGTTCGCCGGGATGCTGCTGTTCTTCCGCAACGAGACCGGGTTTGGCGGCAATAACGGCTTTACCAATTTCCGCAGCATCCTTGGGTTTGGCATCACCGAACCGGGCACGCGGGCGGTGCTGTTTGTGGCCACCGTGGCGTTATTGGTGGCGAGCCTGTACATCGGCTGGCGCCTGGCCCAGAGCAAGTTTGGCCGGGTGTTGACGGCACTGCGGGATGCGGAAAACCGCCTGATGTTCTGCGGCTACGACCCACGCGGTTTCAAGCTGTTCGTGTGGGTGTTGAGCGCGGTGCTGTGCGGTTTGGCGGGCGCGTTGTATGTGCCGCAAGTGGGCATCATCAACCCCAGCGAAATGTCGCCGACCAACTCCATCGAGGCCGCTGTGTGGGTGGCCCTCGGCGGGCGTGGAACCTTGATCGGTCCGTTGCTGGGCGCTGGCGTGGTCAATGGTATGAAGAGCTGGTTCACCGTGGCGTTTCCTGAGTATTGGCTGTTCTTCCTCGGTGCGCTGTTCATCATCGTCACCCTGTATTTGCCCAAGGGTGTGATTGGCCTGCTGAAGAAAAGGGGCGACCAATGAGAATTACAGCGACGGCGGAATTCATGCTCGAGCCCATTCTTGAACCGAACAAAGACCAGGGCAGCGCCCGCGATGCCATCGGCCTCGGCCAGGCGGCTGGCAAAGGCCTGAACACCCGCCACGGCACGATCCTGACCCTGGAAGACATCAGCGTCAGCTTCGACGGTTTCAAGGCATTGAACGACTTGAACCTGTACATCGGCGTCGGCGAATTGCGCTGCATCATCGGCCCCAACGGCGCGGGCAAGACCACGCTGATGGACGTGATCACCGGCAAGACCCGGCCCAGCCACGGCAAGGCCTGGTTCGGCGAAACCCTCGACCTGACGAGCATGAGCGAAGTGCAGATCGCCCAGGCCGGCATCGGTCGCAAGTTCCAGAAGCCCACGGTATTCGAAGCCCTGAGTGTGTTCGAAAACCTCGAGCTGGCGCAGAAGACCGACAAGTCGGTGTGGGCCAGCCTGCGGGCGCGCTTGAGCGGCGAGCAGAAAGACCGCATCAGCGAAGTCCTCGACACCATCCGCCTCACCGCCTCGGTCAACCGCCCCGCCGGTTTGCTGTCCCACGGCCAGAAGCAGTTCCTGGAAATCGGCATGCTGCTGATGCAAGACCCGCAACTGTTGCTGCTGGACGAACCGGTGGCGGGCATGACCGACGCCGAAACCGAGTTCACCGCCGAACTGTTCAAGCGCCTCGCGGGCAAGCATTCGCTGATGGTGGTGGAGCACGACATGGGCTTTGTCGGCTCGATTGCCGACCACGTGACAGTGTTGCACCAGGGCAGCGTGCTGGCCGAAGGGTCGCTGGAACAGGTGCAGGAAAATGAGCGAGTGATCGAGGTTTACCTCGGCCGCTGAACCTGATCGTTCCCACGCTCCGCGTGGGAATGCATCCGGTGACGCTCTGCGTCACACGGCGGACGCGGAGCGTCCATTGCGGCATTCCCACGCAGAGCGTGGGAACGATCATTGAGGAGAATTTGAACATGCTGCAAGTCGACAAGCTGCACCAGTACTACGGCGGTAGCCACATCCTGCGCGGGCTTTCCTTTGAGGTAAAAGTCGGCGAAGTCACCTGTTTGCTGGGCCGCAACGGCGTGGGCAAGACCACCTTGCTCAAGTGCCTGATGGGTTTGCTACCGGCCAAGGAAGGCGCGGTGAACTGGGAAGGCAAGGCCATTACCGGCTTCAAGCCGCACCAGCGGGTGCACGCCGGTATCGCTTATGTGCCCCAGGGCCGGGAGATTTTTGGCCGCCTGACAGTGGAAGAAAACCTGCTGATGGGCCTGTCGCGCTTCCCCGGCTCCGAAGCCAAGGAAGTGCCGGCCTTCATCTACGAGCTGTTTCCGGTGCTGCTGCAAATGAAGCAACGCCGGGGCGGCGACTTGTCCGGCGGCCAGCAACAGCAACTGGCAATCGGCCGCGCCCTGGCCAGCCGCCCGCGCCTATTGATCCTCGATGAACCCACCGAAGGCATCCAGCCGTCGGTGATCAAGGAGATCGGCGCGGTGATCAAGAAGCTCGCGGCACGCGGCGACATGGCAATTCTGCTGGTGGAACAGTTCTACGATTTTGCTGCTGAACTGGCCGACCAGTACCTGGTGATGTCCCGGGGCGAAATCGTCCAGCAGGGGCGTGGAGAAAATATGGAAAGCGAGGGTGTGCGCGGGCTCGTTACGATCTAATCTGTAGCGTCCTAACGATAAGCACTGACCATGACTCTACCTGCCCCCACCGCGCTGTTCACCCCCAGCTGGCACGCCGAGCTGGAGCTCGGCTACGCGCGTTTCGGCGACACCACGCGCCCGGTAATGCGCCGCCACCTCGGCCCGCTGCGGGTGCAAAAGCACCTGTACGCCGAAGGCCCCGAGGTGTGCCAGCACATCATCGTGCACCCGCCAGGCGGAATTGCCGGCGGTGATCGCCTCGACATCACGGCCCATGTCGCCGAAGGAGCCTGGGCGCAATTGACCAGCCCCGGCGCGGCCAAGTGGTATCGCGCCGGCGGGCCGGCCTATCAAAAACTGGAGCTGACGGTGGAGGCTGGTGCGACGCTGGAATGGCTGCCGCAGGAGACCATCGTGTTCAGCGCCGCCCAGGCCGAACTCACCACGCGCATTGAGCTGCAAGGCGATGCCCGGCTGTTCTACTGGGACGTGGTCGCCCTCGGGCGCCCCGCCAGTGGCGAGCGTTTCGACCTCGGGCACTTCCAGTCGCACCTGGATATCCGCCGCGACGGCCAGTTGATTTGGCATGAGCGCCAGCGCATTGTGGGCGCCGACGGTTTGCTCGACTCGCCCATCGGGCTGGACGGTCAACCGGTGTTCGCCACCTTGCTGGTGACCGGCGAAATCGACCCTGACCTGCTCGAACAATGCCGCTCCCTGCCCCACGCAGTACGCGGCGACCTGACCCAATTGCCCGGCCTGCTGGTAGCCCGCTGCCTGGCCAGTGAAGCGCTGCTGGCGCGAGGCTGGCTGATCGCGCTGTGGCGCCTGCTGCGCCCGGCGGTGCTGGGCCGCGAGGCTGTATCACCGAGAATCTGGAGCACATGAAGATTAAAAATGTGGGAGCGGGCTTGCTCGCGAATGCAGTGGGTCAGGCAAAGATGCATTCACTGACACACCGCATTCGCGAGCAAGCCCGCTCCCACATTGGATCTCCGGTGTTTTTACGAATGTATTTCATAGTGGACCTTGAACGATGGACCTGACCCCACGGGAAAAAGACAAACTGCTGATCTTCACCGCCGGCCTGGTGGCCGAGCGGCGGTTGGCGCGCGGTGTGAAGCTCAACTACCCGGAAACCATCGCCTACATTTCCGCCGCGCTGATGGAAGGCGCCCGCGATGGCCGCACCGTCGCCGAGCTGATGCACTTCGGCACCACCCTGCTCACCCGCGAACAAGTGATGGAAGGCATCCCTGAAATGATCCCGGACATCCAGGTGGAAGCCACCTTCCCCGACGGCACCAAGCTGGTCACCGTCCATCAACCCATCGCCTGAGGCCCGGCCATGTCCTTTTTGATTCGTGATGCGGTGCACGCCGATTTGCCAGGGATTCGCGATATCTACAACGACGCGGTGCTGAACACCACGGCGATCTGGAACGAACAACCGGTAGACCTGGGCAACCGCCAGGCCTGGTTCAGTGCCCGTCAGTCGCAGTTTTATCCGATCCTGGTGGCCGTCGAAGACGAGCAGGTCATCGGCTATGCCTCGTTCGGCGACTGGCGGCCCTTCGAAGGCTTTCGCCACACCGTCGAGCACTCGGTATACGTGCGCAGCGACCAGCGCGGCAAAGGCCTCGGGCCTCATCTGATGCAGGCGCTGATCGAGCGGGCGAAAACCTGCGACAAACACGTGATGGTCGCCGCTATCGAGAGCGGCAACCAGGCCTCTATCCGCTTGCATGAGCGCCTGGGTTTCATCACCACCGGGCAGATGCCCCAGGTCGGCACCAAGTTCGGCCGCTGGCTGGACCTGACCTTCATGCAACTGACGCTCAACCCAGGCGCTGTGCCGCCCAAGGAGTGATACCGATGAACGCCGCCCAACTGCGTCGAGTCAATGCCGAAAGTTTTGCCCATTACCGCCCGGGTTTGATTGAGCTGTTGTTGGACGCCGTGAAGCATGGCGCATCAGTGGGTTTCATGGCCGACTTCGATGAAGCCCAGGCCAGCGCTTATCTCAGCGGTGTGCAGGCCAGTATCACCGACGGCAGCCTGCTGCTGTGGGTGGTGGTGCGTGATGAGCAGGTCGTTGCCAGCGTGCAGTTGGCCCTGTGCCTGAAGGCCAACGGCCTGAACCGCGCCGAAGTGCAGAAGCTGCTGGTGCACAGCGAGGCCCGGCGCCGCGGCCTCGGCCAGCAACTGATGAGCGCCCTGGAACTGAGTGCCCGCCAGTACAAACGGGGGTTGCTGTACTTGGACACCGAAGCCGGCTCCGGTGCCGAAGCGTTCTACCAGTCGCTGCGCTACACCAAGATCGGTGAATTGCCCGACTACTGCCAAAGCCCGGACGGGCGCTACACCCCGACCGCCATCTACTTCAAGACCCTGGGACAACCCGCATGATTCCTGGCGAATTTCAGATCCAGCCTGGCGACATCGAACTCAACGTAGGCCGTCGAACCGCCACCTTGAGCGTAGCCAACAGCGGCGACCGGCCGATCCAGGTCGGCTCTCACTATCACTTTTTCGAAACCAACGACGCATTGACCTTCGACCGTCCCGCCAGCCGTGGCATGCGCCTGAACATTCCGGCCGGCACCGCCGTGCGCTTTGAGCCGGGGCAAAGTCGTGAGGTGGAACTGGTTGAGCTGAGTGGCAAGCGCCGGGTGTTCGGGTTTGCCGGGAAAATCATGGGTGACCTGGACTGACCTGTGGCGAGGGAGCTTGCTCCCGCTCGGGCGCGCAGCGGCCGCTAAAGAACTGACTCAATCTTTCTGACTCACCCCGGTGCCTGGCTTTTGGGGCTGCTGCGCAGCCCAGCGGGAGCAAGCTCCCTCGCCACCTATCGGGAACGATCAAGGAACCAAACACATGAAGATTTCCAGACAAGCCTACGCCGACATGTACGGCCCCACCGTGGGTGACAAAGTCCGCCTGGCCGACACCGAGCTGTTCGTCGAAGTCGAACAGGATTTCACCGTCTATGGCGAAGAAGTGAAATTCGGAGGCGGCAAGGTGATCCGTGACGGCCAGGGCCAGAGCCAACTGCTCGCCCATGAGGTGGTCGACACCCTGATCACCAACGCGCTGATCATCGACCACTGGGGCATCGTCAAGGCTGACGTCGGCCTGAAGAACGGCCGCATCTTCGCGATCGGCAAAGCCGGCAACCCGGACATCCAGCCCGGCGTGACCATCTGCGTCGGCGCCAGCACCGAAGTGATTGCCGGTGAAGGCATGATCCTCACCGCCGGCGGCATCGACACCCACATCCACTTCATCTGCCCACAGCAAATCGAAGAAGCGCTGACCAGCGGCGTCACCACCATGATCGGCGGCGGCACGGGCCCGGCCACCGGCACCAACGCCACCACCTGCACCTCCGGCCCGTGGCACCTGGCGCGCATGCTCCAGGCCTCCGACTCGTTCCCGATGAACATCGGTTTCACCGGCAAGGGCAACGCCAGCCTGCCGGAGCCGTTGATCGAACAAGTGAAGGCCGGCGCCATTGGCTTGAAGCTCCATGAAGACTGGGGCACCACGCCGGCGAGCATCGACAACTGCCTGAGCGTCGCCGACGAGTACGACGTGCAGGTGGCGATCCACAGCGACACCCTCAACGAATCCGGCTTTGTCGAAACCACCCTCGCCGCCTTCAAGGGCCGCACCATCCACACCTATCACACCGAAGGTGCCGGTGGCGGCCACGCGCCCGACATCATCAAGGCCTGCGGCTTCCCCAACGTGCTGCCCAGCTCCACCAACCCGACCCGGCCGTTCACCCGCAACACCATCGACGAACACCTGGACATGTTGATGGTCTGCCATCACCTGGACCCGAGCATTGCCGAAGACGTGGCCTTCGCCGAAAGCCGCATCCGCCGCGAGACGATTGCTGCCGAAGACATCCTGCACGACCTCGGCGCGTTCTCGATGATCAGCTCCGACAGCCAGGCCATGGGCCGCGTCGGTGAAGTGATCACGCGCACTTGGCAGACCGCCGACAAGATGAAAAAACAGCGCGGCCCGCTGCCGGGAGACGGCGAAGGCAACGACAACTTTCGCGCCAAACGCTACATCGCCAAGTACACGATCAACCCGGCGATCACCCACGGCATCAGCCATGAAGTAGGTTCCATCGAAGTGGGCAAGTGGGCCGACCTGGTGCTGTGGCGCCCGGCGTTTTTCGGGATCAAGCCGACGCTGATCCTCAAGGGCGGCGCGATTGCCTCAAGCCTGATGGGCGACGCAAACGCTTCGATTCCCACGCCGCAGCCGGTGCACTACCGTCCGATGTTCGCCAGCTTCGGCAGCTCGCTGCACGCCACCAGCCTGACCTTTATCAGCCAGGCGGCGTTGGCGGCGGGTTTGCCCGAGCAGTTGGGCTTGAAGAAGCAGATCGCCGTGGTCAAGGGTTGCCGCTCAGTGCAGAAAACCGACTTGATCCACAACGATTACCTGCCGGATATCGAGGTTGACCCGCAGACGTATCAGGTCAAGGCCGACGGCGTGTTGCTGTGGTGTGAACCGGCGGATGTACTGCCGATGGCCCAGCGTTACTTCCTGTTCTAGGCCCCGAGAATGGCACTGATCGCCTGATCGGTCAGTGTCCGGTTCAACGTCGTGAGCTCGTTGTCGATGCTGGCAAACGACGCGTCGTCGAAGGGGATAAAGGTGATGACCTTAGTCAGTCGCCCCCGGTACTCGGCGGTAGCCATTTGAACGGATGTACGACGCACACCAGATTTCTCAGAAACGCGACATCCCCGGTGTAACGATAGCTTGTGCAAAAGGGGCCTGCCGGGGCGGTAACCCGGTACTCGACCCATGCGTAATTTCAGGTTGCTGCGTTAACTATTGCAGCTGACCCAGCGGTTTTTCGACTTATTAATCCGATGATGTTTTCAGTAGGCTTTTCTTTTGCCAGCCCAAAGGAATGCCCCATGCAGGATGCCCCTTCCGTCACCACCGACGTGTCGGTTGACGACAACAGTGACTTTATTCGCCAGGCCATTCCGGACTGGCTGGTACACGCCCCGCCCCACCGAATCAACGCGTTGAAACAGGTAGACCTCGAGCAAGCGCAGTGGATGGACAGCTTGTCACCGCTGCAGCGAAGAACGCTGAAAGCGTTCAATGAAACCAGTTTCAAATCTCAGCACGTTGTGGATAAACACCTGGAACACGTCCAGAAGCTCGAACCTTTCGCCATTGAGCTACTCAACCATGCGCTGAAAGAACAGTTCAATATCACTGTGGACGTCGAAGGCACTTACCTTCGTTTGTATGAGCCACTGACACTGGGCGTTCTGGGGGTCAAGGCCGGTAAATACAAAGTACTGGAAGTTTCGCTGTTACAGGCGGCCCTGCATAACTTTGAAGCCCACGAAAGCGAAGACGCAGCCTTTGATCCCTCCTCCGGGTTCACCCAACATCCCGATCGGGAAGGCGCCTCTCCCAGTGTTGGCCAGACACTGACCGTGCCTGGGTTTATAACGCTGTGCCGCACGCTGGACATAGGTGCCCGCTACCAGACTCACCTGAAGGAAACATTGCTGCCCACCGACGACGCAGCCGCCCCCTTGCGCGACGCCGTGATCACCAGCCAAAAAGACGCTCTCAGAGCAGCGGCGTACCTGGCGCTGCTCAAGCAAGATATTCGGCCTGACGATTTCATCATGGTGCTTGAGGTTGTCAACGGCGAACGCAACCCGACGTTGGGCGGCAAGCCCGTGTGGTTCAGCTGCCTGAGCGTGACAGGCCGTGCGCTGACGGGGAGCGTGGTGTTTACACCGGTGGAGAAATATCACTATGCCAGCGATTTCATCGTCTATCTGCCCCACGACCCGGAGCAACCGCTCAAGCGCTACAACACGTTTGACGAACTGAAAGCCGAGCTGAACCGCCAGTTGGTGACGCGCGATAAAGAGCCGAGCGAGCCGGGCAGTAAAGGCCGTCCGGAGCCTTCTCGCTACCAGCGTTTTTTCAGCCAGTTTCTCAATGAAAGCGACAAGCCGGCGTTCTTCACCCGATTTACTGAACCCGCTCCGAACTCCACCTCCAGCGCCGATGCGATTGCTCGCTCGCCTGTGACCCAAACCATGCTGCAGATAGCCTTCCCGGTATTGGCTGCGACGGTCATGCCGCAAAAGCTTCCTCCACCGAAATCAGGCTGCAGGAAAGTGACGGCGAACACTCCCGACCTGTACCTGCTGGTTGTATCGAGACGCGGCCTGTGGGCAGAAAACGTCGACCTGTGGGTTAGCCTGTTTGAGCATGGACGCGACAAGCTCCTCAAGGATGCGCGCTACCAGGCAGTGCCCACCGCCGATGTCGACGCACGGGTGCGTGCGCAAAAAATCGCCCACTGGCTGGAGGTCGGCGCTGCCGCGCTCGGTTTGGCGCTGGCGTTCGTCCCGGTGCTCAGCGAAATCATGATGGCCGCCATGGCAGGCCAGTTGCTGTATGAAACCTTCGAAGGTGTGATCGACTGGAGCGAAGGCGACCGGGATACGGCCAAGGAGCACTGGTTCAGCGTCGCCCAAAACCTGGCAGCCATGGCCCTGTTGGCCGGTGCCGGAAAAGGCCTGCAAAAAGTGGTTATACCGCCAGCACCTGCATTGGTACAGGAGCTCAAGCCAGTGCGTCTGCCAGGTGCAGAGCAACGGTTATGGAAACCGGACCTGACCGCCTATCGCAGCGCAGTCGTGTTGCCCAAAGACGCTGCCTTTGATGACCTGGGCCTGCACAGCCACGACCAACAGCCGCTGCTACGCCTCGACGATCAACTGTATGCGCTCGAACCCGAGCCCGACAGTGATAACTATCGCATACAACATCCGACACGCTCCGACGCTTATGCCCCGAAAGTGGCGCATAACGGTGCGGGCGCATGGCTCCATGAAGGAGAAGAACCACTGACCTGGGAGGGCTCGATGTTAATGCGCCGCCTGGGTTATCGCACCCAGGGCTTGAGCGACGCGCAGCTGGAACAGGTGCGCCTGGCCAGTGGCGTCACGCCTGATCAACTGCGCCAACTGCATGTAGACCTCCTGCCGCCGCCAGCGCTGTTGGCCGACAGCCTCGAGCGCTTTGGCATCCATCAGCGGATCGATACGTTTATCGAGAAAATGGGCAGCGATGATCCCCTGGACTATGCCCTGGCCGACCAGGCCATGACCGACCGCGTGGTTGCGCAACAAGGCCTGACCTATCCTGCGGTCCTCAACCCTACTCCACAGGCGCTGGATGAACAGACCATACAGTGGCGCCGAGAAGTCGCCCAAGCCGCCAGGGACAGCCGGGCCTCACTGTTCGACACAGATTACCGCGCCCACAATGTGACCCGCTCGCCTCACGTCCAACAGCTCATGGACCGGTTTTCCGGCCTGCCAGCCGACGTTGCGACGCAACTGCTGGAAACGGCCACAGACGCGGACCTGACGGCGCTCAGTGAACATCAGAAGCTGTCGCCAAGGCTTATGACCCAGGCCCGCGAAAGCCAACATCAGGTGCGGATGGCACGCGCCTACGAAGGCTTGTACGTGGACGCAATGGAGAGCCCGGACAGTCGACGACTGGCCCTGCATACCCTGCCAACCCTTCCGGGCTGGGACCCGAACCTGCGAATCGAAATCCGCGGGGGCAGCGAACAGGGGCCGCTGTTCGACGCCATCGGCCCACCGTCCGACACACCGCCACTGGTGCTGGCGATGGGTGAAGATGGATCATTCGGCGCTACCGATCTGTATGGCGCCGTCCTGGGAAAACTCGAACAAGGCCCACGTCGAGCACTCGGCGAGGCAGCACGCGACGCCGGCACCTTGAAGCAGAGGGTGCGGCAAACGCCGTTGGCCCGGGACGAGCTGCGCCCGGTGCTGCTGGAATTTCCTGCATGGCGTAAACCGCTGGCGGAAAACCTGCGCTTGCCGGGCGGTTCCCCGTTACTCAAATTCAATCGACTGCGCAGCCACTCAGCGCGATTGTGCAAGCTGTATCCGGACTTCCGCGAGGAGCACGTCAACGCCTTCATCGAGGCCCACGGGAGTGATGTACGCAGTGAACTGACGCGCAGGGAAGCACAGTATGCCGCCCTCAAACGCGAGCTCAAAGACTGGGTTAAACGAAGTGCCCGTGAAGAGGCGAGCCAGCGCCCATTTGAAGTGAACCCGGGTGGCCGGGAGCGGGCGGCGGCCGATGCGTTGAGAAACTGCTGGCGCCGGCAAACTGTGGATAGCGCCGGAGCGAATACCGGGCGCCGCCTGGAGATCAGCACACAGGTGACCCTGCCGGACGTGACCACTGACTTTGGCCATGTGGAAGAGTTGGTTCTCGACTCTGTGGGTTTTACCGACAGTCCCGGGCAGTTCCTTGGCCGCTTCCCCAATCTGAAACGTTTGACCCTCAAGCAAATCGGAGGCCTGGGTCGCCAGACGCTGACCGAATGGCCCGCAGCGGTCACCGCGATGAAGGAGCTGACGCATCTGGACGTGTCCGGCAATGCCATCCGCCTGAGCGAAACCAGCGCAGGCCAACTGGCTGCCTTGAGCCGCCTGGAAGAACTGTCCCTGAATGACAACCCCGTGGGTACCCTGCCCGATTTCAGCACCCTGCTCCGGCTGCGCAAGCTGGAACTGCGCAACACACGGATCAACCAGTGGCCCACGGGCCTGCTCGAGTTGCCGGAACTCAGGGAACTCGACCTGTCCAGCAATCAGCTCAGCGCAGTGCCCGACAACCTGCTCAACCCTGCACCCGAAAGTGTGGAGGCCAGTATTCGTCTCAACCGCATGACACGTCTGCACAACAACCCGTTCACCCCGCAAGCCAATCAGCAGATGCGTGCGTACATCACGCGCCTGTCGCAGACTCGACCGGGCTGGCGCAACGGTGGGCAGCCTGGTGCATTCGAAGTGCCCTTGAGCCACACCGAAGAAATGCTGCGGGTACGAGAGCTGTTTCCCGGTTTCAGCGAGGGAGAAAATGAGCAATTTGTGCTGAATGCAGGTGACGGGGCGCCGGCCGAGCTGACGCGCCTGGAAGGCCAATGGCAAAACTTGAACGCCCAACTGGACGCCTGGGCCGCGCAACGGTTTCTGATAGCCGCCGACGACGCAAACCTTCGCTTAGGGGACGCCGGCCACCGCCAGCAATTCGCCCGCAGCCTCAAACAGTGCTGGCGTCGCCTGACCCCCAAAGCCCTGGCTCGCGATGGCTTGCCCATCGGCTACACACTTGAAGCACTCGGCGTAAGCGTCGGTGACCTGCCCAGGCTGGAAGCGGATTTCAGCCACGTTGGGTCAATCAAATTGCAGGGCATGCATTCCCTGTACGGCCTGGATGAGTTTCTCGGCCACTTCAGCCACACCCGCTGGCTCGAACTCTCGAACAGCGAGTTGGGTTCAATCCCACCCAGCGTTGCCCGGATGAATCAGCTAACCCGCCTGGACCTCAGAGGCAACCTGCTGTCCATGACCGAGGCCGACGTGAATGTGCTGGAGGGGCTCACCTCACTCAAAATAATCAAGCTGGACAACAACCCGCTGTTGCGCACCCCGAACTTCAGCAGCCTGCGGAACCTGCGCGGGGTGTGGTTGAGAAACACCGGGATCACCGAATGGCCGCAGGGCCTGGGGGCTCATCAGACATTGGATATCATCGACCTCAGCGACAATCGCATCACGCAATTGCCTGCGTCCCAGGTCAACCCGCCGTCCGGGCAGGCCGTGTCTACCGTCCGCACCAATAACGTCACGTTTATCGGAGGAAACCCCCTGACCGCAGAAGCCCGGGGGCAACTGGCTGAATACTGGCTCAATGTTGCCTCGCGTCACCCCGAGGCAGAGACGGGGCGGCTCCTCGGCGCCATGCGCTACCAGGCGCCACGCCCGCCGGCAGAAGTGGCCGGCGCGGCACAAGTGCCGGCGGTGGACGACACGCCGGAGCCGGCATTCCATCACTGGATGAGTGGCTTGTCCCCCATGCAGATAGCCCAAAGACGCATCGCATGGGAGTCGATTGCCGAGAAACCTGGCTCGCAAGCCTTCTTCAACATCCTCAACAGCCTCGAAGCCTCTGCGGAGTACCGTAGCGGCTATATCGACCTGCAATCGCGCCTGTGGGATCTGCTCGACGCTGCCCGGCACGATGGCTTGCGTGAAGAGCTATTCAACATTGCGAGTGACCCACGCTGTGGTGACCGGGCAGCGCTGGTGTTCAGTGATATGGAAATCAAGAAGCTGACGTGGGATGCCACGTATGGGGCCAGCGACGACGAAGCAGGGCCGGCACTGCTGGACCTGGCAAAGGGCCTGTTTCGCCTGGACGAGGTGGAACAATCGGCAAGCGGGGATATTCGTGTTCGAGAAGGCGCGATTCGCATGTCGGGCATGACCCCGGAACAAAAAGCCACCGCCCTGGCAAACCTGGAAGACGTTGAAATCCGCCTGGCCTATCGTATGGGGTTACAACAACGTCTTGGCCTGCCTGGCCAACCCGGCGAGGCCCGCTACCTTGCAACGGGCCAGGTGACTCCGCAATTGCTGAAAAACGCTGCACGCCGAATCGAGCGATTGGACAACTCCAAGTTGTTCGTACAGTCACTGTTGGGCCGCGAGTTCTGGCAGGTATTTATCCGCAATCAGTATGCCGATGAGTTCAGCGCACTGAGAACACCCCATGACATGCACTTGAACAGGCTGTCGGAGGAACACGATTCAGGCACCCTGAGTGATGCGGACTACGCGACTCAGGCTGAAGATGTGCAACTGCAACTGGCCGTGAAGGACGCGCAGCTGATTCAGTCGCTAACCCTGCGTGACTGGGTGTCGTGCAAGGAGCACTGCAGCATTGCCTGATGGATTCAGGGTGTCTGCACCAACCGCCCCAAACGCTGCTTGAGCATCTGGTTCTCGGCCCGCAGTTGCTGGACTTCCTCCAGCAGGTCGAGCGCCAGGGCGACGCCTTCCCATTCCAGCTCCAGGTCCTTTTGCAGCGCCGAGGCACGCTTGGCCAGGGCCAGTTCGTAATCGGTAAAGCGCCAGGATTCGGGACTCGTCCCCACCGGTTCAACAATGCCGTGCTCGACGATTTCGATCACGTAGGCCACCGACAGGTCGGTGGCCTCACAGAATTCTGCCATGTTCACTTGAACCAAACGGGGACTGCTCATCGTTAGTTACTCCATGATTCTCTTGGATCGAAGGCGGCTTTTTGTGCCAGTTCCTGCCACAACGCCTTGACCTCTTCGTCGGTGTTTTTCGGCATCACCGCCTTGAGTTGCACAAACAGGTAACCGCGCTGCCCGGCCTTGTTCAACAAGCCGTGGCCCTTGGCGCGCATGCGCTGGCCGTTCTGGCTGCCGGCCGGCACCTTGAGGTTGATCTTGCCGGTGAGTGTCGGCACCGCCACTTCCGTGCCCAACGCCAGCTCCCATGGAGCCAGTGGCAGGGTGATGATCAGGTCTTCGCCTTCCACATCGAATTTAGGGTGGGGCGCGAACTTGATGATCAAGTACAGATCACCTGCGGCACCCCCGCCAATCCCCGGAGCGCCCTGGCCCTTGAGGCGAATGCGCTCGCCGTCGGCCACACCGGCTGGGATCTTCACGTTCAGGCTCTTGGTGGTGTTGCTGACGTGCTGGCCGGCCGCGTTGTATTGCGGCACCTGGAAGTTGACCTGCTTGGATTCGTTGGACAGGGTCTCTTCGAGGAAGACCGGCAGTTCCATTTCCACATCTTGCCCTCGGCGCCCGGCACTGCGGCCCTGGGCACCACCAAAACCATTGCCGCGCGAACCGAAGATCGAGCTGAAGAAGTCCGAGAAGTCGCCGGTGTCCTGGCCACCGCCACCGTAGCCGCCACGGCTCTGCCAGCCTGGCGGGCCCTGGAACGGCTGGCCATGCTGGCCGTATTTGCGCAAATCGTCGTATTCGGCGCGTTTGTCGGCGCTTTTCAGCGCTTCATAGGCTTCGGACGCGTCCTTGAACTTGGCTTCCGCGTCCTTTTCCTTGCTTACGTCCGGGTGATATTTGCGCGCCAGCTTGCGATAGGCGGCCTTGATCGCCTTGTCGTCAGCGGTGGGTTCTACACCGAGAATCTTGTAATAGTCTTTGAAGTCCATCGGGGGCATCACCATCCATTATCGATATCGCACTGCCAGCGTCACAGCATGCGCCTGTTTGCGGCGTCTGGATTGACCGATCTCAATCTTGTGACCGAAGGGTGCGTCAGAAGTTTATCGGCGCTGCGGGCAGAATCGTGCAGCCACCAACCGTATGGGGAGGATTTGGGGGCAAAGCCCGGGCTTTCAAGGTAACAAGTCCGCTGTATTTAGCGGATAGTCGGCCTACGCATCTGCGCGCGGGTGGCATACACTGCGCGGCCGTTTTTCAACCGGAACCCGATTGACATGAAAAACCCATCCCCAGCCCGTGCCTGCGGTATCGACTTCGGCACGTCCAACTCCACCGTCGGCTGGATTCGTCCCGGCATGGAAACGCTTATCGCGCTGGAGGACGACAAGATCACGCTGCCGTCGGTGGTGTTCTTCAACTTCGAAGAACGCCGCCCGGTGTACGGTCGACTGGCCCTGCACGAGTACCTGGAAAACTACGAAGGCCGGCTGATGCGCTCGCTCAAGAGCCTGCTGGGTTCCAAGCTGATCAAGCACGACACCAGCGTACTGGGCACGGCCATGCCGTTCACCGACCTGCTGGCGCTGTTTATCGGCCAACTCAAGAGCCGTGCCGAGACCACCGCCGGGCGTGAGTTTGACGAAGTAGTGCTGGGCCGTCCGGTGTTCTTCGTCGACGATGACCCGATGGCCGACCAGGAAGCCGAAAACACCCTGGTGGACGTGGCCCGCAAGATCGGCTTCAAGGACATTTCCTTCCAGTACGAGCCAATCGCTGCGGCCTTCGACTACGAGTCCACCATCGAGAAAGAAGAGCTGGTGCTGATCGTCGACATCGGCGGTGGTACCTCCGACTTCTCCCTGGTGCGCCTGTCGCCCGAGCGTCGCCAGATCGACAACCGTCACGACGACATCCTCGCCACCGGCGGTGTGCACATCGGCGGGACCGACTTCGACAAGCAGCTCTCGCTGGCCGGCATGATGCCGCTGTTCGGCTACGGCAGCCGCATGAAGAGCGGCGCCTACATGCCCACCAGCCACCACATGAACCTGGCGACCTGGCACACCATCAACTCGGTGTACTCACAGAAATCCAAGCTGGCGCTGGGCAGCATGCGCTACGACATCGAGGACACCGGCGGCATCGACCGCCTGTTCAACCTGATCGAACAGCGCGCCGGGCACTGGCTGGCGATGGAAGTGGAAGAAACCAAGATCCAGCTGACGCAGCAGGACAGCCGCCATGTGCTGCTGGACCGGGTCGAGCCAGGGTTGAGCGTGGAGTTGAGTCGGGCATTGTTCGAGTCGGCCATCGATGGCTTGCTGGAGCGGGTGCGCAACAGCGTGACCCAGTTGCTCAACGACGCCTCGGTGGACGTGGCCCAGGTGGACACGGTGTTCTTTACCGGGGGTTCCAGCGGGATTCCGGCGCTGCGCCACAGCATCTCGGCGATGCTGCCGAATGCGCAGCATGTGGAAGGGAATATCTTTGGCAGTATTGGCAGTGGTCTGGCGATTGAGGCCAGCAAGCGGTACGGCTACTGAGTTTTAGCTGAAACCGTGGCGCGCCCTTCGCGAGCAAGCCCGCTCCCACATTCGACCGAGTTCCAACTTTGGAATGCAGCCGAATGTGGGAGCGGGCTTGCTCGCGAAGGGGCCAGTCCAGGCAACATCAATGCCTAAACCATCCCCGCCAGCTTCAACTCACTCTTCAAGTACGCATAATAAATCGGCCCCGCCACCACCCCCGGCAGGCCGAACGCGGCTTCGAACACCAGCATCGCCAGCAACAATTCCCACGACTTGGCACTGATCTGCCCGCCGACGATCCGCGCGTTGAGGAAGTACTCGACCTTGTGGATCACGATCAGGTAGCCCAACGCCGCCACCGCCACCCAAATCGACAGCGACAAGGCCACGATGGTGATCAGGGTGTTGGACATGAGGTTACCGATCACCGGCAGCAGGCCCAGCAGGAATGTCAGCACGATCAGGGTCTTGGTCAGCGGCAGGTGAATCCCGCACAGCGGCAGCACCACCGCGAGGAAGATCGCGGTGAACGCAGTGTTCAACGCGGCGATTTTGATCTGGGCGAAGACGATGTTGCGAAAGGCCTGGACCAGCAAGTGCAGGCGATCGAACAGCGCAGCAGCCAAGGGTTTACGTTTGGTGACGTCCGGCACGCGCTGCAGGGCGATGATCGCGCCCAGCACCATGCCGATCAGCAAGGTCACGAACATGTGCGCAGCGTCTTTGCCCACCAACTGCAATTCGCTGAGGTGTTTGCTCAGCCATTCGCCGATGGCCACGCGAAACTCGGCGGCGCTGGCCGGCAGGTAGGCGTCGAGGAACGGCGGCAGTTGGCCGCGCGCACGGTCAACCACGCCCATGAATTTGTCGAGGGAAGCCCCCGGATTTTCCGCTTCGTGCAGCAGGAAGCTGATGGCCCCGGCGAAGATCAGGGTCAGGATGCTGACGATCAACGTCCCCAGCAACGCCACCGCCAACCAGCGCGCACGCCGGCCTTCGATCAGCCGCTGCAACTGCGGGGTGAGCATGTTGACCAGCTCGTACACCAGCAGCCCGGCCAGCAGGCTCGGCAGCAACTTCAACGGCAAAACCAGCAGCAGCCCGCCAAAAATCAGCACGCAACTGACCAACAACAACACGTGACGCTGAGAAAACGTTGGCATACAGCCTCAAAACGAACGGCGTTAAAAGATGCTGTTATTTGTAGGAGCGAGCTTGCTCGCTAAAAACGCAAGGAAGCTACGTTTATTCAGGATGAACGCGTTTTCGTTGACGTTCTTCGCGAGCAAGCTCGCTCCTACAAGACAACAGAGGGCTGTGTGCGAGTGTCGCAGCCTTCTATGGCACCCGGCTATTATTTCTTCAGGCAGGTGCTCATAAACGTTTTACGTGCATCGCCGGTCAGCGCCTGGGTTTTCGCCGTGGCGTTGCAGTCTTTCATCTTCTGCTGCTGTGGCGTGAGGGTCTTGGCGTCGTTGGCGGCCGGGGCGGCCTTGAGGCAGGTGCTCATGAATGCCTTGCGATCATCACCGGTTTTGCCACTGGTCTTGGCTTCGGCGTTGCAAGTGGTCATTTTTTGTTGCTGAGCCGTCTGTGCGGCAGTCGCGGCAAAGCCTTGGGAACACAACAGCAAGCCCATCATCAACAGCGGAATACGCAGCATCTTCATGGAGTTTTCTCCCTGTTACCGTGCCGAGGGGCACGGCCTCCCCAGCAGTGTAGTCAAACCCTGTTACACGTTCACCTGCTACGAATATTCGTCCGTCGGTACTGCTCCGGGGTGCAGCCGGCCTGGCGCTGAAACATCGCGATAAACGCCGAGGCGGTGCTGTAGCCCAGGTCAAAGGCCACTTCCTGGATGCTGCGCGGGCTATCCAAGGCTTCGATGGACGCGAGGAAGCGCAGGCGTTGGCGCCATTCGCCGAAACTCATCCCCAGTTCACGAGCAAATTGCCGGGCCAGGGTGCGCTCGCTGACATGTGCCTGCTCCGCCCACTGGGCCAGCGCGCGGTTATCACCTGGGTCGGCCTGCATGCCTTCCAGTACGCTGAGCAACCCGGGATGGCTGGCGTACGGCAGGAAACAATCGTGCACCGGGGCCTGCCGGAGCTGGTCGACCAGCACTTGGGCCAGGCGCACATCAGCTTCATTCTCTGGAATGTTGACGTCACGCTCGGCGAAATCGCTGAGGATCGCCTTGAGGATATCGCTGATGGTCAGGGTGCACGGCTGCGCCGGCAAGTGATCGCACAGCGTGGGCGCCAGGTACACCGAACGATAGACGACCGCCTGGGCATTGTAGGAACTGTGCTGGGTATTCGGCGGGATCCACACCGCGTATTGCGGCGGCGACATGAAGCGGCTGCCGGCGACTTCAAAACGCATCACGCCTCGGGCCGAGTAGTCCAGGGAGCCCCAGGCATGCTGGTGCGCACTGGCATGGGTGTCGGCCTCGAACTCCGAATAACGGAAGTACACCGGGGACGGCAACTGGTCGAAATCGGGAAGGTTGATGTACTTCTTGAGCATATTGTCTGGATACAAAGGTCGGATGGCTGGATCGAAGTATAGGCTTCGATCCAGACAAAGGATAATCGCCGCTCATAGACGTAACAGGTTCCTTTAGATGCAATACGCTTATCCGTTACTGGCCATTTTTATCTGGGCCGGCAATACCGTGGTCAACAAACTCGCGGTGGGGACAATTTTCCCTGCCGAGATCGGCTTTTATCGCTGGCTGCTGGCCGGCGTGCTGTTTACCCCGTTCATGCTCAAACCTGTCATCGCCAATTGGTCGCTGATTCGTCCCAACCTGGGCAAGATCTTTATCCTCGGCGTGCTGGGCATGGCGGTGTATCAGAGCCTGGCGTATTACGCCGCCAACCTGACCTCGGCCACCAACATGGGCATCATCCTCTCGCTGATGCCGCTGATGGCCCTCACCGCCGCAATCATCAGCCTTGGCCAACGCCTGACCTTCGGCGCCCTGACCGGTGCCGTGCTGTCGTTCGCTGGCGTGGTGGTGGTAGTGTCCGCCGGCAGTCTCAGCGCCCTGCTGCAACACGGGCTGAATATGGGTGATGCGATGATGCTGGTGGCCACCCTCGCCTACGCGGTCTACAGCACCCTGCTGAAAAAATGGCAGCTGCGGTTGCCGCCGCTGGTATTGCTGTATTTGCAGGTGCTGGTGGCGGTGGTGGTGCTGTTTCCGCTGTTCCTGTTCTCCGACAAGGCCGGCCTTGGCTGGTCGAATATCCCGCTGGTGCTGTATGCCTGCCTGCTGGCCTCGATGCTCGCGCCGTTGGCGTGGATGCATTCGGTGAAGACCCTCGGCCCGAGCCGCACCACGCTGTTTTTCAATCTGCTGCCGCTGATCACCGCGTTGATTGCCTCAGTGGTGTTGAAGGAGCAACTGGCGATGTATCACCTGGTGGGCGGCTTGCTGACCCTGGGCGGGGTGATTTTGTCGGAGCGCTGGACGACTCCGGTTCGCAGCAATGTCAGCGCGCCTGAAGCTACTTAAGGCCGACCACGCCGGCGACGATCAAGCCCACCGACACCAGCTTGATCATCGTCAGGCTCTCCCCCAGCAGCGCAAACCCGAGAAACACCGTGCCCAGTGAACCAATGGCAGTCCAGATCGGGTAAGCCACGCTCACCGGCAACTCACGCATGGCCAGGGTCAGAAAATAGATCCCGCCCACCGCTGCAATGACGGTGATAAGCGATGGCCACAGCCGGGTGAAGCCGTCGGCGTACTTCATGCCCATGGCGAAGGTCACCTCAAACCCGGCAGCGATCAGCAGGAAGAGCCAGGACACCTCAGAAGCTCCCGGCCAGATCGCGCAGTTGCCCTTCGACCGCATCGCAGGAGCGGCGGAACACGCTCGGGTCGGACTCTTCACCTTCTGCTGCAATCACCGTGACGTCTTCAATGCCGATGAACCCCAACGCGGTGCGCAAGTGCGGATCGGCGTGGTTCATCGCCTCGTTTTCCCCGCCCGGGCCAAAGCCACTGCCGCCGCGGCTGGTGATGATCAGCGCCTTTTTACCCAACAGCAACGGCTGGTACTGGGCGATGCCCTGGCTGTCCTGGGTGATGTCCACGGTGTGGCCCATGCGCACGATCTGGTCGATCCAGGCCTTGAGGCCGCTGGGAATCCCGAAGTTGTACATCGGCACGGAAATCACCAGCAGTTCGTGCTCGACCAGCTCGGCCACCAGTTCATTGCTCAGTTGCAAGTCAGCGTGCATGGACAAGGGCATCGACTGCGGCTCGGGGTGAAAACTGGCGGCAATAAAGGCTTCGCTGACATGGGGAATCGATGCACGGCCGACTTCGCGGCGGCTCAGTTGCGCGTCAGGGTTGGTGGCGTGCCATGCGCCCAGGAACACCTCGGCCAGGCGCCGGGAGTGAGAACGTTCGCCACGGGGGCTGGAATGGATCGCAAGCATTTTTTTCATCTGTAGGCCTTCACGCGCTAGACTCAGGCAACCTGACTGGCCGCCTCTCTTGCCCACAAATCTAGAGATGCCTGGCTTACCTCACAAATGAGCAATAGTTGTTCTGGATGATTTGAATTCATCCATGGAGCTTCATATGTTTGCCTCGCTGCCCCTGACCGCCCTGCGTGCCTTTGAATCGGCGTCGCGCCTGCTGAGCTTCAAGGCCGCCGCCCAGGAGCTGTCGGTAACGCCAACGGCCGTGTCCCACCAGATTCGCGCCCTGGAAACCTGGCTCGGCGTGCCACTGTTCGAGCGCCTGCCGCGCCAGGTGCGACTTACAGAACGCGGCGAGCGCCTGTTCCACAGCCTGCATGGGGCGCTGCTGGACGTCGCGCAAAGCGTCGACACCCTGCGCCCGCAGCGCAGCGCCGGCAATCTCACGCTCTCCACCACGCCGGCGTTTGCCGCTCTGTGGCTGGTGCCGCGACTCGGCCGCTTCTATGCCGCTCATCCGGACATCAGCCTGCGCCTGGACACCAACTGCGCCGTGGTCGATTTGCAGCAGGACGCCAGCGTCGACCTGGTGATCCGCTACAGCATCGACGATTACGTGAACCTGTACGGTTTGTGCCTGTTCGACGAATGTTTCGCCGTGTACGGCTCCCCCGAACAGGTCGCTTTGGCGAGCGAACGTACCCCGACCCTGATCAGCGTGCGCTGGCACAACTCCAAGCTGTACGCCCTGGGCTGGCAGGCCTGGTGCGAAAAGGCCGGGGAAGACTGGCTGCAATCCGCCTCGCCACTGCGCGAATACGACGAAGAGCACTACGCCTTGCAAGCAGCGATTGCCGGCCAGGGTCTGGTGTTGGCGAGCAACATCCTGGTTTCGGAAAGCGTCGCCAGCGGTTTACTGGTGCCTTACCGGCCACAGGTCCATGTCGACGGCGCCGGTTACAGCGCCCTGTGCGTGCCGGGCCGTGAACGACACCCGCCGGTCCGGGCGTTTTTTGAATGGTTGCAGGAGGAAGCGCGGCTATCGGGACACGCGCTGTAAAATCCGATAAAACTTTTCGGGTTGCCAGGGACTCACAACCAATGAGCGATCACGCCGGCAGAGCGTGGCGCAAAACCGGATTAGTACCAGGAGAATGAGATGACTGACTCACATTTGTCTGACGTAGCCACCTTACGTGAGCGCGCCCGCAAGAACGTCGAAAACGGTGCCGTGACTGAAGGCTATGACGCCGACCGCCAGGAAATCCTGCGTCTGCTCAACGAATCGCTGGCCACCGAACTGGTGTGCGTGCTGCGCTACAAGCGCCACTATTTCATGGCCAATGGCGTCAAGGCGCATGTCGCCGCCGAGGAATTCCTCGAGCACGCCACCCAGGAAGCCGAACACGCCGACAAACTGGCCGAGCGCATCGTGCAGTTGGGTGGCGAGCCGGAGTTCAACCCCGACCTGCTGTCGAAGAACTCCCACGCGCAGTACGTGGCCGGTAATACGCTGAAGGAAATGGTCTACGAAGACCTGGTGGCCGAGCGTATCGCGGTGGACAGCTATCGCGAGATCATCCAGTACATCGGCGATAAAGACCCGACCACTCGCCGGATCTTCGAAGAGATCCTGGCCCAGGAAGAAGAACACGCCGATGACATGGCGGATATTCTGAAGGACCTGTAACTAACACAGCTAACAC
>NZ_JAXCIS010000016.1:0-2651 GCF_034044025.1 Pseudomonas sp. SED1 | reverse complement strand
GATGTTTTGACTGGCATACCGCATTCGCGAGCAAGCCCGCTCCCACAAGGGGAATGTATCCATTCAGGAAAGTCGGGTGGGCACAAACAACAAAGCCGCCCGAAGGCGGCTTTGTTGGTTGGATCACTTCGCTTACTGATTAGCCAGCTTGTGTTCCAGGTAGTGAATGTTCACACCACCTTCGCAGAAGCCTTCATCGCGAACCAGATCCCGATGCAGCGGGATGTTGGTCTTGATGCCGTCTACCACGATTTCGTCCAGTGCGTTACGCATACGGGCCATGGCCTCGTCGCGGGTGGCGCCCCAGGTGATCAGCTTGCCGATCAGTGAATCGTAGTTGGACGGAACCTTGTAGCCGCTGTACAGGTGCGAATCCACACGTACGCCGTTGCCGCCGGGCGCATGGAAATGCTTGACCAGGCCAGGGCTTGGGATAAAGGTTTTCGGGTCTTCGGCGTTGATCCGGCACTCCAGGGAGTGGCCGTGGATCTTCACATCATCCTGGGTAAACGACAGCTTGTTGCCAGCGGCGATGCTCAGCATCTCCTTGACGATGTCGATACCGGTGACCATTTCCGAAACCGGATGCTCTACCTGCACACGAGTGTTCATCTCGATGAAGTAGAAACGGCCGTTCTCGTACAGGAACTCGAAAGTGCCCGCGCCACGGTAGTTGATGTCGATGCACGCCTTGACGCAGCGAGCCAGTACTTCCTGGCGAGCAGTTTCATCCAGGCCTGGTGCCGGCGCTTCTTCCAGTACCTTCTGGTGACGACGTTGCAGCGAGCAATCGCGGTCGCCCAAGTGGATGGCGTGGCCCTGGCCGTCGGACAGTACCTGCACTTCCACGTGACGTGGGTTGGTCAGGTACTTTTCCAGGTAGACCATCGGGTTGCCGAACCAGGCGGCCGCTTCGGAGCGAGTCTGCTTGGCGGCTTCGATCAGGTCTTCTTCCTTGTGTACCACGCGCATGCCGCGACCACCGCCGCCGCCGGCGGCCTTGATGATCACCGGGTAACCGACTTCGCGACCAATGCGCAGGGCGGTTGCCTCGTCTTCAGGCAGCGGGCCGTCGGAACCTGGAACGGTTGGCACGCCGGCTGCGATCATGGCGTCCTTGGCCGATACCTTGTCGCCCATCAGGCGAATGGTTTCGGCTTTCGGGCCGATGAAGGCAAACCCGGATTTCTCTACCTGTTCGGCGAAATCGGCGTTTTCGGCGAGGAAGCCGTAGCCCGGGTGAATACCATCGGCGCCAGTGACTTCAGCGGCGGCGATGATGTTCGAGACTTTCAGGTACGAGTTCGTGGCCAGTGGCGGGCCGATGCAGATGCTTTCGTCCGCCAGTTTCACGTGCATCAATTCGGTATCGGCCGTCGAGTAAACAGCGACGGTCTTGATGCCCTCTTCCTTACAGGCGCGCAGGATACGCAGCGCGATCTCGCCGCGGTTGGCGATCAGGACTTTTTGCAGTTTCTTCGCAGGTTTCAACATCGAAGGCGCTCCGCGGTTCAAACGATGGTGAACAGCGGCTGGTCGTACTCAACCGGCTGACCGTTTTCTACCAGGATGGATTCGATGACGCCGGCTTTTTCAGCCGTGATGTGGTTCATCATCTTCATCGCTTCAACGATGCAGATGGTGTCGCCCACTTTCACGGTTGCGCCGACTTCAACGAAGGCTGGCGAGGTCGGTGCCGGGGTGCGGTAGAAGGTACCGACCATTGGCGACTTGACCACGAAACCGTTCAGTTTAGGTGCAGCAGGGGCTTCGGCAGCAGCAACCGGAGCAGCCACTGGCGCAGCGGCCGGAGCCGGCGCTTGCATCTGAGGTGCGTAGAACTGTTGGGCCGGGGTCTTGCTGTGACGGCTGATCCGTACGGATTCCTCGCCTTCCTTGATCTCCAGCTCGTCGATACCGGATTCTTCCAGCAGTTCGATCAGTTTCTTAACTTTACGGATATCCATGAATCATCAACTCCCAAAGGGTCGGTCAGGGGCGCTTGGCCGTGTCTTCAAGCTGTTCCAGGGCGGCCTCCAGGGCCAGTCGGTAACCGCTGGCGCCAAGGCCGCAGATCACTCCTACCGCAACGTCGGAGAAGTAAGAGTGATGGCGGAAAGGTTCGCGTTTGTGCACGTTCGATAAATGCACTTCGATGAATGGGATGCTCACCGCCAGCAGCGCGTCACGTAATGCAACGCTTGTGTGCGTAAAAGCGGCGGGATTGATCAGGATAAAGTCCACGCCTTCGCTGCGCGCGGCATGGATACGATCAATCAGTTCGTACTCGGCATTGCTTTGCAGGTAGAGCAGATGGTGGCCGGCATCACGTGCCCGTCGTTCCAGATCGAGGTTGATCTGTTCGAGGGTCACTGACCCGTAGACGCCCGGTTCGCGGGTGCCGAGCAGGTTCAGGTTGGGTCCGTGAAGAACCAGTAAGGTCGCCATCGGCTGTTCCTTGTTATTGATGTGGGCACGGTAGAACCCGGCGACTATGCCGCAAAGGCTTTGTGACTGTCCAGTTCTATGCAGTAGGCAGCACGATTAGCGAGGATTGCGCAAAATATGTGACCGCAAGCCTGAATCCGGTCAGTGTGGGAGCGGGCTTGCTCGCGAAGGCGGTGGTTCAGCCGGCACATGCGTTGGCCGGT